>VERO01000275.1 GCA_018882625.1 Phycisphaerales bacterium
ACCATTGCCTTCACCTGGGGCACGCGCCGCTCGAGCTCCTCCATCGAGTCGGGTGCGTCGGCGACCGCACCGAGCCAGGCAAGCCTCTCCTCGACGGACGGTGGCGGCGTGCCGAGGAGGTAGTGCCACTCCTTGGCGAACTCGCGCTTGTAGTGGAGGTGCGCGTCGTCGGACACGCCATCGAGCTTGTGCGCAAACCAGAACGCGAGCTCCTTGTGGAGGATCAGGTCGTTCGGGCAGTAGGTCAGGCCCTGCTCGCGCACGAGGTCGATGCCGGCCTTCACCCACTCCCACCGCTCCTGCGGCGTGTTGGTCAGGACGGAGATGTTGTAGGCCATGTTGTGGCCATGGAACGCCCAGACCTCGCCGAAGCGCGGCTGGAGCTTCGTGATCAGGTCCGCATCCGCCATCGCCTCGTAGAAGAGCCCCTGCTCCTTCATCCACGTCGCGCGGATCCACAGGTAGTCGACGATGATGCCGCGCAGCGCGCCGATCGCAGTGCCGATGGCGACGAAGGGCGGCGCGCCCTCCACCGACACGTCGGTGTACCGGAGCCCCCTCTCGTCCGAGATCCTGATGATCCTGGGCAGCAGCGTCCCACCGGCCGCCACTCCGAGGGCCGCCAGTACGACGCACGCCAGCTGGACGATCCGGTCGCGCACCTCAGCCTCCCCCGGTCCCGCTGTAGATGGCGATCTCCTTGCGCGAGAACCCGATCCACGAGACCAGGAACGCCACAAGGCTCCAGAACGCCCCGATGAGCGCCGCCGCCTTGAGGACCATGGACCAGGGGATCACGCGCCCCTCGACGAGATCCTGCGTGGTGTTGGCGTCGCCGAACGCGCCCAGCGCGCCCTGCGCACCCCCCGCGACCACCTGCACAAACGCATAGAAGGCGCGGACTCCGATGTCCGCGTCCTGCGGCGCGGAGAACCGCTCGAGCGCGATCGCCAGGTACGCGGACATCGACGCGGTGAGGAAGACCGTGAAGGAGAGCAGCGTGGCCACCGGGAAGCTGAGGACGCTGGCCGTGGCCACCCCGAGGGCCGCGAGGAAGACCAGCTTGGCCCAGTCCACCAGGGCCGCACGGAGGAAGTTGGCCTCGAAGGAGCCGATGCGGTGCATCACCTCGATGCCGTCCTCGTCGAAGTTCAGCGGAAGCGCACCCGGGAAGAAGCCCTGCCCGTCGAACCCGACGTTCATGATCTCGATGTCGAGCGATCCGTCGTCCGCAATGACCGACGCCGGTATGTCCACGACGCTGGGCTGCGTGGGCACGTACTTGCGGTCGATCCATGTGCCGTCCGCGAAGCGGAAGATCACCGGATGCGTCTCATGGGTGTCGTCGCGGCCGATGTGGAACTCGAACTTGAGCGTCGCCGGGCTGCCCTGCCGCTTCGCGTCGCCGAGGCCGCGGAACCTGAATGTCCGGCCCTTGCCCGGCTCGACCGACCTCTGCGCGGAGCCGAACTCGGCGATCTTCTGCGTCGCGAGCTCCGCGCGCACGTCCAGCTCGCGCCGCTTGCCGGACTCGATGTCCGAGCGGAGCGCAGCGTCCGCGTCGATCGCCGCATCGACCGCAGCCAGCACTCGGTCGCGGTCGAGCGTGTCGTACTCGGGGAACGTGCCCACGCGCGCCACCAGCACCTGCTCGCGCACGGCCGCGGCATCGAGCAGGTCGGCTGCGGGCCGGGTGCGCATGAACTGCACGTACACGAACACGGCCAGGAAGCCCACCGCCAGGACCGTCGCATTGAGCGCGCAGATGCCGAGCCACTTGCCCGCGAGGTACCGCACGCGCGACACGGGCTTGGTGAGCACGTGCCAGATCTGGCGGTCCCTCATCTCGAAGGCCACGCTCGAGCACGCCAGCAGGAGAGTCATGCACGCCGCGAATGCGTACACCAGCGTCGTGCCGCGGTCCATGAAGGTCTGGATCTGGTACCGCAGCGGGTCCTTGGCGTCGATCCACATGGGCAGGACCGGCAGCAGCACCAGCATGCACACGATGAAGCCCACGGGCACGCGCTGCCGGAGCGCCTCGCGCATCACGTTCTGCGCGATGCCTGCGACAGGCGAGGCCTGCCCGAGCAGCAGCATGACGAGCCTCGTCAGCAGCGCGAAGACGAACAGCAGGGTGCCGGCGCCCGACAGCGCCACCATGGGCGCGAGCATCCCGGCGAGCCAGAACGGCAACGCGACCGCGACGGTGCCGACCACCGTCAGGATCAGCGTCCCCGCAAGGCCGACCCACACGCTCGTCGCCACGAGCGCCACCGCTGCAGCCCAGGCGGCAAGCGGCAGCGCTGGGCGCTCCACGATGGCCAGCGGGGCCCACGCCGGAGCCTCCGTCTGCGCGATCAGCGAGGCGAGCACCTCCGGCTGCGCAATGCGGCCCTGGGAGTTGAAGAGCTGGCCCGCAACCTCGCGCACGCGGACCCCGCCGAAGTCACGGCCATCCACCGTCACCGTGCCGTTGTCGAGGAGCTGCCGCGCCTCCGGCGTGCTCTCGACGCGGTTGACGCGCTCGAGCTGCTCGACGATGCGCTGCTGCAGCGCCTGGTACCGGACGCTCGACCACCACATCGGCCCGATCACGGCGCTGGCGGCGATGACCAGGAGGACGGTCAGCGCGAGCCGGCCCTTCGTGCCCGACTGCCAGCGCGCGAACGCAGCTCTCACTCGTCCTGCAGGTCCCACAGCTCAGCGGCCTCCGCTCGGCGGACCGCCGCCGCGATCGCGCTCGCTGTCGCCGAGCAGTCCCTCGATCACGCCGCGGTCCACCGCGCTCGGCGGCTTGGGCGGTTGCGCGGCAGGCCGCGACGCGGCCGCGGGCGCCTCCGGACGCCCGAGCAGCTCCTTGAGCACCTCCGTCCCGGACTCGGCGGCCTCCTTGGCGGCCGCCGCCTGGGTTGACGCAGCCGTGACCTCCCGGGCCACCCGCGCCGCGGACTCGCCGCGCTCGAGCTGCGCAATGAGCTCCGCGGGCCTCTCCTCGGCGCCCGCCGCGAGGAACGATGCCGTGCGGCCGCCGTGGAGCGCACCGCTGGTGGCGGCCTGCTCCTGCCGTGCGCGCTCGACGATCTCCATGAAGAGATCCTCGAGCCGCTGGTGCGGGGCAGCCACGCTCTCGATGCCGACGCCCTCCTCGCGCTGCAGCAGCGCATCGATGTGCGCGATGGTCTCCGCCTTGAGCCGAGGGGTCCTGATCACGCTGTGCGCCGTGTCCGAGAGCAGCTCGTCGGTCGTGCCTGCCGCGCGGATCTTGCCGCCGTAGAGGATGACCATGCGGTCGCACACGTCCTCCACGTCGGCGAGCAGGTGCGAGCTCAGG
>VERO01000276.1 GCA_018882625.1 Phycisphaerales bacterium
CGCCGATGGTGTTCGCATGGTCTGAACCGACGGCCTTCTCGAATCCCTCGGCCGCGATGGTCCAGTGCCGCTCGGCGTCCGCGTGTCGTCCCATGGCCCAGTACACGTACCCAAGGTTGTTGGTGGCGGTCATGGTGCGTGGCGCCGCATCGCCCAGTGTCCTGCGGTAGCGCTCCAGGACGTCACGCCCGATGGACTCCGCCTCCTCGAGCTTGCCTTGCATCTCCAGCGCCGCGGCGAGGTCGTTGCGCACAATGAGCGTGCGCACATGGTCTGGGCCGAGAGACGACTCGAGGATGCCCGCGAGCGCGCGAAACTCCCGCTCCGCGCCGGCGACATCACCGGAGTCGCGCCGGATCGAGGCGGCGCTGTGGCGTGCGGAGACCGTGTCCGCATGGGATTCGCCAAGGACGCGCTGCATGGCCGGCAGGATCGCGTCAAGCTCGACCGTGGCATCCGCAAGACGTCCGCTGGTGCGCAGGATGAGCGCTCGCGACTGGCGCGCAGACAGCGTCTCGGGATGGTCGGCGCCAAGGCGCTCCGTCCGCACGGGCACTACCACATCGAGATTCGAGAGCGCCTCGGCACGCTTGCCGAGCTGTCGCTGCACCTCCGCAAGGTTGACGCGTGTCCGCAGCGTGCCGTCGGCGTCGGGTCCGATCACGCGTGCGCGCCGATCCAGAAGCGCCGCGTACAGCGCCTCGGCCTCCGCGAGGCGGGCCTGCGCATCGCGCAGTAGCGCCAGGTTGTGCATGGAGACGAGCGCGTCCGGGTGGTCAGGGCCGAGTGACTCCAGGCGTGCGGCGTATGCGCCCTCGAGGAGCGGCGCGGCGTCCTGCGTGCGGCCTCTGGCGAGGAGCACCTCGCCGAGGTCGTTCATCGAGGCGAGCACGGCGCGTGCGTGCGAACCGTCCATCTGCTGCGCAAGCTCGAGGGCCCGGCGCAGGTGCAGCTCGGCCGGATCCCACTGCCCGATCGACCTGTACGCGACGCCCACGGTCCGGTGCACATCGCGTGCGACGAGCGGGTCATCTGCGAACCTGCGGTCAATCTGCGCGGATGCGCTGTCGACCATCAGCCTGAGGAGCCTCGTGTCCATGCCGCGCGCCGTCGATGGCTCGACCGCGCTGAGGAGCGAGTCGTTGAAGTCGCTCAGTCGCTCGAAGCGCGCGAGCTGCGTCTGCGCGAGGGCGAGGTTGCGGTTGGCCTGCACGAGGCCGAGCGCTGTGCCTCCGAGCGCCACAAGCAGGCCCGCCGCGGCGGTCGCACCGACGGCCACCCCGAGCCTGTTGCGGCGGATGAACTTGCGCAGCCGCAGTCGTGCATTCGGCGGGCCCGCGGTCACCGGCTCGTCGCGCATCCACCGCGCCAGGTCGTCGCCGAGCGCGGCGGCGCCCGAGTAGCGGAGCTCGGGGTCCTTCTCGAGGCAGCGCATCGCGATCCAGTCGAGCTCCTGTGCCGTCATCGCGCAGAGGCGCCGCCACCGAAGGCCCCTTGATGCGGCGATCCGTGTCGCGCCCTCCGGGTCGCTGCGTGCCGCTGCTCGCAGGGACCCTGAGGGCGTACAGGGCTCAACGTCAGAGATCATCTGCGCAGCCGCAAAGATGCCGCCGGAGCGCAGCGTGCGCGACTCGAACGGGAGCGATCCGCAGAGCTGCTGGTACAGCACCACGCCTAGCGCCCACACGTCCGTGCGCGTGTCGGCGTCGCGTCCGCCGCGCACCTGCTCGGGCGCCATGAACTCGAGCGTGCCCAGCGGACCAGCAGCCTCCGACCCGAGCGTCGGCAGCGCCTCCGTGTCGCTGGTGACGCGCGCGACGCCGAAGTCGATGACCTTGACGACCGGCGCGCCATCCACGGCGCTCACCAGGATGTTCGAGGGCTTCAGGTCGCAGTGCACCACTCCCTTGGAGTGGGCGTGCTGCACGGCCGCGCACGCCTGCACCAGCAGCGCGATGCGGTCCCTCAGTCCCGACCTCTTCCGATCGCACCAGCGGTCGATCGGCTCGCCCTCGACGTACTCCATCGCGAACCACAGCTTGCCGTCTGCGGTCTCGCCTGCGTCATAGATGCGCGCCACGCCGGGGTGCTCCATGCGCGCGATCAGCTGCCGCTCCGACTCGAAGCGCGCACGCAGCCTCGGCCCCGGCATCGACATGCGCAGGACCTTCAGCGCGATGCGCCTGCGGACGGGCTCGAGCTGCTCCGCGAGCCACACGGCGCCGAATCCACCCTCGCCCAGCAGCCGTTCGATGCGCATGCCAGGCACCACCGGCTCGCGCGCATGATCCGAGCCCCCACGCCACAGCCCCATGGACGCCCCGGCATCCCCCGCCGCGCGGTGTGCCCCCTCGCCCGCGCTCATGGCCCGACCACGGAGTCCGTCTGCATGCCGATCGTCGCGCCATCGCCGAGCGCAAGGCCGAACGCCGCATGCACGGCATCGAGCGCGCGCTGCCCGTCGGACTTGTCCACGATGCAGCTGATCTTGATCTCGCTGGTGGTGATGTTGTGGATGAGCACCGACGCGTCGCCCAGTGCACGGAACATCCTGCTGGCCACGCCTGCGTGGCTCTTCATGCCGACGCCGACCACCGACACCTTCGAGAGCCCGACCTCGACCTGCATCTCGGCGCCGGCCTGCGTGACCACCGCACCCACGATCTGCTTGGCGTCTGCGAGATCCCCGTGATCCACGGTGAAGGCGAGCACGGTCGCGTCCCCCTGCTCCGTCTGCATGATGTCGTCGACCACGATGTTGCGGTCGGCGAGCGCCGCGAAGATGCCGCCCTGCAGGCCACGCGCGTTGCGCAGCCCGCGCACGCTGATGCGCCCGAGGTCCTCCTTGAGTGCGCATCCGACGACAGCAAGCTCTTCCATATCTGGTGTCTCCCGTGTGATCATGGTGCCCCGGTCCGGCAGCTGGCTGTGCCGGACATGGATGGGGACGGCGAACTTCTCCCCGAACATCACGGCGCGCGCGTGCATCACGCCGGCGCCAAGCGCCGCAAGCTCGAGCATCTCCTCGTACGAGATGCGGCTGAGCTTCGCGGCGCTGCGCACGCGCCTCGGGTCAGCCGTGTAGACGCCATCCACGTCGGTGAAGATCTCGCAGCAGCCGCCCGTGTCCGTGACGCGCAGGTGCGCGGCAAGCGCCACGGCGGTCGTGTCCGAGCCTCCGCGCCCGAGCGTGGTGACCTCGCCCGCGTCGGAGACGCCCTGGAAGCCGGCCACCACCGGAACTGCGCCCGTCTCGAGCATCCGCGCGATCCTTCCGCGGTCGATGCGCGTGATGCGCGCGCGCCCGTGCACGCCATCGGTCCGGATCCCGGCC
>VERO01000029.1 GCA_018882625.1 Phycisphaerales bacterium
CTCCTAGACTGCGGGACCCCGTGTGGCGCACCCGGTCCATCCTGGCAACCCTGATCGCCGCGTGCGCGGTGTCGCTCGGCTCGGCCGGATTGCGCGTGCTGCACGTCGTCACCGCACCCGAGCACACTGGGCACAGCACATCGCGCGCGGACAAGGCGCACGCCGCTTCCGCGTGCGGCCATGCGCATGGTCACTCGTGCGGCACGGGGGGCGCTGGGCCAGGCGCCGCTGACACGGCTGCAGTGCAGGTCGCGGCCGGCACCGCGGACAGCGCTGACCGCGCCGATACGGGCACAAGCCACTCGCATGATCCGCACGATGTCGATTGCGCCACGTGCGATCTGCTGGTGACACTCTCGACCGACGTTGCCCTGCCCGCGCCAGAACTGGCGCCATGCGGGGCAGCAGGCGACGCGCCACACGTTGCCGTGATGCAGCCCGCACGGTGCACGCTGTCAGCGGTCCGTGCGCGCCCACCCCCCACAGCCTGACACGCACTCGTCGCGCGATGCAGCACGTGCATGCACGGTCCCGAGCGGACGGCATGGGCGTGGCATCCGCTGATCCCACTCTCGTGACGGTCCAGCTTGGGGACCTTCGATGCGGTCACTGTCGACATCCTGCACATCCATGCCCTTGCGCTGCCGCACCCGCTGCAGCGCGTGCGCCGGCTTCACCATCGTCGAGATGCTGGTGGTGGTCGGCCTTGTCGCCGTGCTCGTGGGGCTTGTGATGCCTGCGATCTCGTCGGCACGCCGTGCAGGCCTGGTGTCGCAAGACCTGTCGAACCTCCGCAGCCTCTCGCAGGCGCATGCGGCGTACATGAACGTCTTCAAGGACCGCTTCGTGGATGCCGCACTGCCGCATGGCGGGATGGCCGACCCCAACGCGGACACGTTCGTGGACACGCTGCAGCCGTACTTCGGCAGCGAGCTCGCCCTACGCAGCCCGCTGGACCGCAGTGCGATGTGGCCGCCGCAGGACATGACTTCGGTGGCGTCCGGCAGCGTCTTTCGCCGCACGAGCTACGGGATGAACAACTACCTCTCACGCAGGTACTCGCCTGAGGTGGCGCTCAACGGCGCCGGATCGGGTGCGGACGCGCTCTCGCGCGTTCCGGACCCCTCCAGCACCGTGTGCTTCCTCCTCATGGCCGAGGAGGGCGACTTCGCGACCGCAGATCACCCGCACGTGGAGGACTGGGCATCGCTCAGCCAGCCCGAGCAGGTGGCGGCGGTGGCGGCACGGCAGGTGGCGATCAACGCAGTCGATCGCCTTCGCCCATCGCCCGCATCGGAGTCGGACTGGAGCTTCGTGGATGGCCACGTCGCGACATCCCGCTTCGAGACCCTGTACGAGAGCGCTGACCGAAACAAGTTCGACCCTCGCGCGAGGTAGCGCAATGCGCACAATCAACCACTTCACGGCTGGCGCCGCGCTGGCGGCGTTCGCCGCTGTCGCACACGCCCAGCACGCCGGAGACATCGGCCTCACGGTCGGTGCCGACGGTGCCATCGTCACTCACCTGATCAACGGCTCGTCGCTGGTCCCCGAACGCGTCTTCACGGCCGCGTTCGGCGACACCGGCGTGCCCAACTTCACGCAGAACCCCGGCTTCGATGCCAGATCCGGGACGTTCCCGGCAACTGCACGCATCGGCTTCGACTTCCTCACGCCGCTGCTGCGCTGGACCGGCGACTCCTTCGCGCCCACTCACCCTCAGGACCCTCTGCTGGGCGAGCGACTTCGAGCATCCTTCATCACGCTCAGCGCCACCACTGGCGCCGGCCCCATCGCCGGCTTCTCACTGGCAGTGCAGGGCGACGGCGGATGGCATCGCCACATCTCGTGGACGCTGCAGCCTGCGATCGGCGCAAGCGCGCCAGCCAGCGGCGTGTA
Source organism: Phycisphaerales bacterium (assembly GCA_018882625.1). Taxonomy (GTDB): domain Bacteria; phylum Planctomycetota; class Phycisphaerae; order Phycisphaerales; family SM1A02; genus ZLKRG44. The sequence goes on from VERO01000029.1 coordinate 1,900, forward strand.
CCTGATGGAGCTGGCGCTCTGGTGCACCGACCCGGCTATCGGCGACAGCGAGCCATTCTGGGTGGTGATGTCCGCTGGCGCGAGTGCAGCCGACGTCGCGCTCGCCGAGCAGTGGGTGCGCGATGCCATCGGAGCGCCCTGCCCCGCAGACCTCGACGGCAGCGGTGCCGTCGACGGTCGTGACCTTGCCGCACTGCTCGCCAACTGGGGCGGCGCCGGCGATGGCGACATCGACGGGAACGGCACTGTCGATGGCGTCGACCTCTCATCCGTTCTTGCCGCATGGGGCGGCTGCAGATGACCTGCATGGCCCCGATCGCCTTCCCTTTCGTGTGGTTCCCTTTTCACTTCCCTACACACTCCCTGAAAGGAGTTCCCATGACCCTAGTTCCAGCTCATCGCGCACTGACAGGACGGCTCGTTGCCGCCGCCGCGACCCTCTCCTCTATTGCGCTTGTGGCACCCCTCGCTCATGCCGACGAGGCACACCTCGACCCGTACGTGTGGGCGCAAGGTGGCCGCATCGAGATCGGCGCGTGGGATGACGACACGAACAAGCTCCACGAGCCCTTCTACCGTGTCTTCGGCGCGGAGCTCGGCGAGGACCCTGACTTCCCGTTCTCGATCGACGAGCCGGGCATCCGGTCGAGCCTCAACGGGCTGACCTTCTCGCTTGACCTCGATGCGGGGCTTCAGGCATGGAACGGCAGCGCGTTCGGCGCGTCCACCTCGAGCATGTCGGTGGCGTACGGCGGATCCGCGATCGGCACGGCCGGGGGCGGATCGCTGTCGTTCCTGGTGGGCGACGACTTTCACGCCCACCCCGACTTCACGCTGTCGGGCCTCGGAGGCACCGATCCCGCGCCCGGGATCTACCTGATCAGCTTCACGGTCTCGAGCGTCGGCTACGGCACGAGCGATCGATTCTGGATCGCATTCAACCTTGGCATGAGCGAGGCTGACCACGAGACTGCGATCGAGTGGGTCGAGGCCAACTACGTGCCTGCGCCCGGCGCGCTTGCGTTGATCGGCGTGATGATTGCTGGCACTCGCAGCCGGAGGCGCACTGCCGGACAGTGACGGCTACGCGCTCCGGTCGCGGTACGCAGGCACGTACATCTGCCGCGCGTACTGCGCCACCATGCGGTGCGAGCTGAAGACTGGCGGAACTGTCGCGGCGCTGGCGAGCGCAATCTCGATCCAGCGCCGCGGCAGGCCATCGGCATCATGCTGGTAGAAGGCCGGCACGACCTCGCGCTCGAGCAGGTGGTAGAGCGCATGCGCATCGGCATCGTCCTGCGCATCCTGGTCATGGTGCTGATGCGCCGAGCCGATCGCCCAGCCGTTGGTGCCGTGGTCGCACGCCTCGGGCCACCAGCCGTCGAGGATCGAGACGTTCACGCCACCATGCATCGGCGGCTTCATGCCGCTCGTGCCGCTTGCCTCGTAGGGCCGCAGCGGCGTGTTGAGCCACACATCGCACCCCGACGTGAGCATGCGGCCGACATGCATGTCGTACTCCTCGATGAACGCGACGCGGCCACCGAAGCGCGGGTCGCGTGCGAAGCGATGGATGCGCTGCGCATACGCCTGGCCTGCGTCATCGCGCGGGTGCGCCTTGCCTGCAAACACGAGCTGCACGGGGCGCTTGGCGCTGCAGAGGATGCGCGCAAGTCGCTCGGGATCGTGGAAGATGAGCGGCGCGCGCTTGTAGGTGGCGAAGCGGCGCGCGAAGCAGATCGTCAGCGCGCCGTCATCGAGCGCCGAGTAGGCGGCGGCCACCGCACCCTGCCCTTCGCCGCGGCGCTTGGCCTGCAGCGCAAGGCGGTCGCGGATGAAGTGGATGAGCCGGCTGCGGAACCGGTGGCGCATCAGCCAGAAGCGGCCATGGTCCGTGCGCGTGGCACGCGACCACGCGGGCATCGTCGGCGCCTGCTTGTCGAGCCTTAGGCCGATCTCCGCGCGCCAGAAGCGCTCCGCCTCGGGATCGATCCACGTGCCGGGGTGCACGCCGTTGGTGATCGAGGCGATGGGCACGCGTGAGGCGTCGCCGCCGTACATCGCCGTCCACATCTGCCGCGACACCTCGCCGTGCAGCTGCGACACGCCGTTGGCGCGGCCTGAGAGGCGCAGCGCAAGGACGGTCATGCAGAAGGGCTCGCGCTCGTTGGCGGGCAGCTCGCGGCCCATCGCGACGAGATCCTCGGGGGAGATCCTCGCGGTGCGCGCCACGGCGCGCAACTGGGCGCTCACGCTCTCGGGGTCGTAGCGGTCATGGCCGGCAGGCACCGGCGTGTGCGTGGTGAAGACTGTCGTGCGCCTGACGGCGTCGATCGCATCCGTAGCGGGCGATCCTGCACGCACCAGGTCGGCCACGCGCTGCAGCGCGGCGAATGCGGCATGACCCTCGTTGAGGTGAATGACTGTCGGACGCTCGCCCACCGCATGCAGCGCGAGGATGCCGCCGACGCCCAGCAGCACCTGCTGGCGCAGGCGCAGCAGCGGCTCGCCCTTGTAGAGGCCTTCCGTGAGCTCGCGGTCCTCGGGGGCGTTGGCCTTCAGGTCGGTGTCGAGGAGGTACAGCGGCACGCGGCCGACCGACATCCTCCACACGCGCACCTTGACGCGCCGCTCGCCCACGGGGCACGCGAAGGAGACCCCGAGGTCCTCGATGGGCCACTGGCTGAAGTCATATGTGGGATAGAGGACCATCGTGCGGCCGTCGCGCGCCATCTGCTGCACGTAGTAGCCGTGCCGGTACAGCAGCCCCACGCCGCACAGCGGGATGCCGAGATCTGACGCGCTCTTGAGGTGGTCTCCCGCAAGCACGCCCAGTCCGCCGGAGTACTGCTGCATGGACTCGTGCAGCGCGTACTCAGAGCAGAAGTAGGCGATCCGCAGGCCACGCAGCCGTGCCGCCGCGCCGCGCTGGAACCACGCGCGCTCCTCCATGTACGCCTGCCGCGCCGCCAGCGCGTCGTAGGTGCGCTTCACGAAGATGGGATCTTGCGCAAGCGCATCCATCCGTGCGCGGGATGCCCGGGCAAGCGTCGCGATGGGATTGTGGTTCGTCGCGCGCCACTCGGCGGGATCGAGGGTCTGGAAGAGCGACCACCCCTCCTCATGCCAGGCCCACCAGAGGTTCGCGGCGACCTCGCGCAGGAGTCGGGACAGCTCTTCGGTCTCTACAGCGGGGTTCCTGGGCATGGTTGTGCGCCGAGTTATACGCTCGACCGCAGATGCCTGAGCTGCGGTACATGGTCCGACGGGCAGATGGCGCGATCTACGGCCCCTACCCCGCCACGCAGCTGAGGCAGTTCGCCGCTCACGGCAAGATCAGCCCGCGCGACCATGTGCGCGCAGAGCGCGGCACGCGATGGGAGATGGCGCTCCGTGCAGGCTGCCTTGCCGGGGCGTTTGGCGGAGGCGACCGCGAGATGGAGGACCTCGAGCCGCCTGAGGCCGAGCCGCCTGAGGCAGAGCCGCACTCCCCAACCGTGGCCGCACCGGCGGATCCGCACCGCGGTGCGGAGAAGACAGCGCTCTCAGACGAGGACGCGCACGCCGAGATCGACCTCGCCCAGCGGCTGCAGCGTGCGCGGATCCCTATACAGCTGATGCCAGGAGAGTCGGTGCTGGTCCTGCGCCAGCAGTCGTTCTTCGATGCCGCGGCGCGCAGCGCAGTCTCTGCGGTGATGGGCAGGCGAGGCACCATTGTGGCGACGACGCGGCGGATCGGCGCAGTCGTCCCTGGCCTCTTCGGCGACGAGACGACGGTGGTCGACCTTGGCCGCGTCACGAGCGTGCGGGTGGGCCGGCGCATCGCCATCCGGAGGATGATCTCCGGATCGCTCCTGGTGCTGAATGGCGTGCTCGCGTGGGTTGCTGCGTGGCTCTTTGGCATGGCAGGCAAGTCGCTGTCGGGCGTGCTTGGCGGCATTGGCGACCTGCTCGGCGGCGACACCAGCTATGGCGACAGCATGGTGTCCGCATCGCAGGTCATCAGGTGGATCGGGGTCGGTCTCCTCGCGCTCGGCGCTGTGGCCCTGCTCGCGAGCATCCGGCGGGCCATCGTCGTGCACGCAGGATCAGTCAAGATCACCTTCCACTGCGCACGTGCAGGCACGCGAGACCTGACCGCGATCTCCGACGCCATGCAGGATTCGGCGCAGTCGCGCACCTGACTTCCCATGTGACCCAACGTCGTTCGCCACATGGGGCTTGGGCGCCTACTCCGAACGAGGCGCCGCGCGCGCCGCTCGGGCGCCTAGGCAGGTCGAGGTGGGCCCGCACGGCCCGTAGCTCGCACGAGCGCGCCCAGCTCAGGGCTCGCCCTGCTCGCCCGCGCGCGCCAGTCGCGGCCAAGGCGCCAGCGCCAGTTGCCCTTCGGCGATCCCGGCAAGTTCATGCGCGCACGACCGTCGAGGCCAAGCACATCCTGCATGGGCAGGATCGCGAGTGCGGCGGGCGACTCCATCAGCGTGCGTGAAAGGGCCTGGTGCGGAGCACGCGCCACATCGGGACCGCACACCGTGCGGCAGCGGCGCTTGGCCTTCGGATCCAGCGTGCGCCACCAGCCGACGGTCGTGTCGTTGTCGTGCGTGCCCGTGTAGGCCACGCAGTTGCGGGGATGCTGGTGCGGAAGGTCACCTGAGCCATCGTGTCCGAATGCGTGGTGCAGCAGCTTCATGCCGGGGAGCCCGAAATCCTCGCGCAGCGCGATGACGCTGGGAGTCACCGCACCGAGGTCCTCCGCGACGAGCGGCACGGCACCCAGAGCACGACGCACAGCCTGCAGCACGTCACGCCCCGCCTGCGGCGTCCACTCGCCCTTGCGCGCGGTCAGCGCCCGTGCAGGGATCTCGTAGGCGTGATGGAATCCGATGAAGTGGTCGATGCGCGCCGCGTCGAACCGCCGCATCGTGGCGGACACGCGCTCGACCCACCAGCGGAACCGCTGCGCGCGGTGCGCACTCCAGCGGTAGTGGGGATGCCCCCAGAGCTGCCCGTCCGCGCTGAAGCAGTCGGGTGGGCATCCGGTGACCACCTCGGGGCGCCCGCGGCCGTTGAGGCGGAAGAGGTCCGGCGATGCGCTCACGTCAGCGGAATCCAGCGTGACGAAGATGGGGATGTCGCCCAGGAGCGACACGCCGATCGCCGCGCACCGCGCGCGCAGCGCCCGCCACTGCGCATCGAACGCCCACTGCATGAATCGGTGGCGGGCACCGTCATCGCTGCGGCCTGACGCGAAGCGCACCCAGTCCTCAAGCCAGGCACGCTCGCGGCGGGCGAAGTCGCGGTAGTCGCGCGAGCTGAATCCGCCGGCGGTCTCGAAGGCGCGCGCCGCCTCCGCAAGCAGCGGCATCTTGACGGCTCGCGCCATGCGCCAGTCGGTGCGCGCCAGAGGGCCTCGCGCCGCCAGCGCCTTCGCGGTCTTCGCGCACCGCGCCGCGGCTGCGCGCACCGCACGCGCCGGCAGAAGCCCCTCGTCCGCAAGCAACTCGAGCGAGATCAGCAGCGGCTCGCCCGCAAAGCTCGACGTGCTCGAGTATGGCGAGTCACCCGGGCCGACCGGCCCGATCGGGAGCATCTGCCACCATCCGAATCCTGTCGATGCGCACCACTGCGCGAAGGCATGCGCCGAAGGCCCGAGATCCCCCACCGCATGCGGCGCATCGAGGCTGCTCAGGTGCAGGAGCACGCCTGCGCTCCGGCGCGACGTGACCGGGCTCGCTGGAGGTTCGGCAACCTTCGGTCTGCGGCGAGATGCCATCGTGAACTGCTCCTGGCGCGGGCTGGCTGGCGCGGGTGGCGGCGCGACTACCGCTCCTGCACCCACACCCGGCCGTTGCGTGCCGGCACGCTGATGCGCGGGAACTCGGCGTCGCCCAGGCTCGCGCCCTCCGCGCCCCATACGCTGCGCCAGCGGCCGCCGAGGCGGCTCTCAGGGGCCGCCGTGAGGTCGATGCGGGCCTCGTTGCCCGAGGCGTTCAGCGCCACAAGCACCCGCTCGTCAGGCGTCTCGCGCAGGAAGATCCACACGTCCTGCGCATCGTCGCAGAGCACCGTCTCGAATGACCCCGTGCGCAGCGCCGGATGGGCACGCCGCAGCGCAATCACGCGCCGGTAATGATCGTGCTGCTCCGGCATGAAGCGGTTGTCGTCGGGCTTCTCGTAGGGCTCGAGGTCAGGCCAGAGCATGGGCTTGCGGTTGGTGGGATCGTCAGAGCCCCACATGCCCGCCTCGTCGCCGTAGTAGATCATCGGCGCTCCGACGTAGGTCATCTGCGCGAGCGCGATGAGGCGCGCCTTGCGGTACTCCTCGGGTCCGGGCTTCGAGGCGTCGTACACGACGCCGTCCTCCTGCTCGCGGTTGCCGCGGTCGTACTCGCGGTCGGGATTCTTGAGCTTGGACACCAGGCGGTCCGTGTCGTGGCTGTCGACGAGGTTCTGCAGGACGTACGTCGCTTCCGACGGATACGCGCGCCGCAGCTCGGCGAGGCGCCGGTCCAGCTCGCTCGCGGTGATCTTGCGCTCGCGGTCGCCGACCCACCGGATCATGCCCTCCGCGAAGGGGTAGTTCATGACGGCATCGAAGGTGCGGCCATCGAGCCAGTCGTCCGCGCGCCGCCAGATCTCCCCCACGATGTAGGCGTCGGGATTGATCGACTTCACGAGCGCACGCCACTCCTCCCAGAACGGCATCGGAACCTCGTTGGGCACGTCGAGACGCCACCCGTCGATGCCATCCGACGGGTCGCCGTCGCCGTTGGGATCCATCCAGCGGCGCGTCACGTCGAAGATGTGCTTCTTGACGGCCTCGCTCGCGAAGCCTCGGTCGGTCTTGCGGAAGACAGGCAGCTCGCCGAAGCCTGCCCACCCGTCGTACTCGAAGGGCTCCCACGAGCGCACGCTGAACCAGTCTGCGTAGGGGCTCGCCTGACCGCGCTCCTTGACGTCACGGAACGCCGGATGCGTGGTGCCGACATGGTTGAAGACCCCATCCACGATGACACGGATTCCAGCGGCCTTGCACTCCTTGAGGAACTGCAGGAACAGCTGGTCGGTGGGAGTCCATGTCCACGTCTTCGGGTCGCGCAGGTCCTCGACTGCCTCGGCCTTCGCGTAGTCGCCGCGCGTGCCCAGGTGCTCGTCAATGTGCAGGAAGTTCGTGGCGTTGTACTTGTGGTGGCTCGGCGCCTGGAACACAGGGTTGAAGTAGATCGCGTTGATGCCGAGGTCCTTCAGGTAGCCGAGCTTCTCGCGGAGGCCCTGAAGGTCGCCGCCGTAGAGGCGCGAGAAGACAAACCACTTGTAGAAGGACTGGCCGTCGGCGCCCTCCCACGGGCTTGGCGTGTACCACTCGCTGGTCCACGGCCTCACGGGGTCGGGGTCGTTCTCGCGCGAACCGCTGCGGAAGCGGTCGGGCATGATCTGGTACCAGATCGCGTCCTTGGCCCAGTCGGGCGTCCTGAATGTCGGCCGCTCCTTGGGATCCAGTGAGTACACACGGGGGTCACGCACGCTGTTGGCTCCGTCGCTGAAGATGAAGGTGTACTCGGTGGCCTTGGGCGGCATCGCCACAGGCACCTCCCACCATGAGAATCCGTCCTCGTCGCCGATGGGGCGCATCCCGAGCGCCGGCATGCCGCGCATCACAAGCTGCACACGCTCGACATCGCCTGCAAGCGTGCGCACGCGCACGAGCAGCCGCCCGTCCGGCAGCCACTGCACGCTCTGCGCGCGTTGGGGCGCATGGCCGATGCCGGCGCCCTCGACGGCGCCGTCACCGCGCTTGGCCGTCGCGCCCCGTAAGTTCGCCTCTGGCCCGAGGCGGAGCACGCTGTTGGAGCCGCCGTGCCCGTCGGGCTCGCGCTCCGGATTGCGGGGATCGGGCGTCCAGCGGTCGCCCTCGACGACGAACTTGTAGAGGCGCACCCCTGGCTGCAGCGTCGCGGAGGCGCGCCACACGCCATCGTCGCCGCGCGACATGGGCGTCGCTGTCGAGTTCCAGCCGTTGAAGTCTCCCGCAAGGTTGACGCGCCCGACTGGAGACGCCGGCTGGTACGCGAAGGTGCAGTCGAATGAACCGTCCGGCCCGGCACGGACCTCGACGCTCGGGGGACGCGATACGGCATCAATCGCGATGGTGCTCTTCGCGGCGGGGACGCGCGGAGGCCACGGAAGCGCTGGAGCCTTCGCGGATTGCGCGCCAAGCGGCACCAGCGCGCAGAGCGCAGCGGCACAGGTGATGCGCAGGAGCGGCCGCATGGGGCTCCTATACTAGAGCGCGATGCGCGCGGCGATCGGCTGGACCATCCGCTACGCACTGATCGCCGCCGTCGCTGCCATCGTCCTGTGGTCCTTTGCGCATGTGGGGCTCCGGGAGGCCTCCCGGATCTGGCAGGACGACGGCCGCATCGAGCTGACGGTGATGCACTGGTCCGGCGAGGGCGGTCCTGAGGAGGACGCCATCGTGGTCGATGCGCTTAAGCGCTTCGAGGCCAGCAACCCCAGCATCCGCGTGCGGCGCATCAACCCAGGCGATGCCGGAAGCTTCTACACCAAGCTCCAGACGATGCAGGCATCGGGCGAGCCGCCCGACGTCTTCTACGTCGGCAACGAGCGCGTGCCGTCCTTCGTCGAGCTTGGGCTGCTGCGTCCGCTCGACGACTTGCTTGCGGCGGACACTGCTGGTCGGGTCGAGGGTCGCCTCGACCTTGATGCGTTCTTTCCCGCCACGGTGGATGCGTTCCGCTACGACGGGCAGCGCATCGGCACGGGTCCCCTGTACGGGATCCCCAAGGACTTCACTACCGTCGGCTTCTACGTGAACCTCGACCTCTTCCGCAGGGCCGGCCTCGAGCCGCCGCGGGAAGGCTGGACATGGGACGAGTACATCGCGGCGGCGCGTGCGCTCGGTGCGCTTGAGGGCGTCACGGGCAGCGAGTTCGTGACGTGGCCTGCGATGGTGCGTGCCTACCTGATGAGCGAGGGGCTGGACGTGAAGGGTGCCACCTTCGACGAGGTGCGCACGTCAGAACCGGAGGTGGTCGCCGCGCTCGACCGGCTGCGCGCATGGCGCCACGACGAGAGTGGCACGCTCACGAGCGGCAAGAGCAAGATCGCCACGGGTGCCAGCGTGTTCCTCGCGGGCAACGTCGGGATGGCCGGCCCCTTCGGCCGCTGGGTTGTGCCCAGCTACCGCAAGATTCCCCCTCCCGGCGAGCCAGGGGGCTTCGACTGGGACTTCGTGTCGCTGCCGCGCGGGAAGGCCGATACGAACATCGTGCTGACGGTGTCATGGAGCGTCTCGGCGCAGTCGAAGCACCCGGAGGCCGCGTGGGCGCTCGTGCGCGCGCTGTCGGGCGAGGACGCCCAGCGCAGGCTCGCCTCGCTTGGGCTTGCCATCCCCACGATCCGCGCAGCCGCGCAGAGCGCGTCATTCAACGACCCCACGCAGGAGCCGGACAACGATGCGGGGTATCTCGCGGCCGCAGATCGCGCACAGGTCATGGACTGGCCGGCAGACCCGATGTTCGAGGCGCTGCTGGGGTCGCGTCTTGACCAGGGCCTCAAGACAGCCGACCTCCCGCTGGCGCAGGCGATCGCGAACTTCGAGGGAGACTGGCGTGCGCATCGTGCCGGCCCGCTTGCCAATGATGCGATGCCGAAGATGCCTTGGGCTGCGCTCTCGTGGGTTGGGACAGCATGCGCAGCCGCCGCGCTCGTGGCCTGGTGGCTGTGGCTCCGCGGCGGCACGCTCTCAGCGCGCGAACGGGGCGAGGAGCGCGCGGGCTACGCGCTCGTGTCACCGTGGATCATTGGCTTCCTGATCTTCATGGCCTTCCCCGTCGCACTGAGCCTGGCGCTCTCGTTGGCGCGCTGGAAGGGCGTATCGCCGCTGTCACAGGCGGAGTGGGCCGGGCTTGCCAACTACGAGCAGCTGCTCGCGAGCGACCGTCGCATGCGCACAAGCCTGCATGTCACGGTGCTCTACGCGCTCATTGCGGTGCCGGCGGGCCAGGCGATGGCGCTCGCGGCCGCGCTGCTCATGAACATGCGCGTGCGCGGCATCGCGCTCTTCCGAGCCGCGTGGTACCTGCCGAGCGTGCTCGCGGGCGTTGGCGTGGCGGTGCTCTGGAGATGGGTCTTCGATGCCGATGGCGGGCTCGCGAACTCGATCCTGGCGCCTGCATGCAGCGTGATCAATGGGGCGGCGGGACTGTTCGGCGCGGCGCCCGGACTCGCGCCTCCGGAATGGTTCGGCGCGGACGCAGCCCGCTGGGGCGTGCCCGCGTTCGCGATCATGAGCCTGTGGTTCGTGGGCGGGTCGATGATGACCTACCTCGCGGGACTCCAGCAGGTGCCCGCAGACCTGCAGGAGGCCGCCGCGATCGACGGCGCAGGCGCGTGGCGCCGCTTCCGCAGCGTCACGCTGCCGATGCTGTCCCCTGTCATCCTCTTCAACCTCGTGATGGCGGTGATCTCGAGCTTCCAGGTCTTCACGCAGGCGTTCATCATGACCGGTGGAGAGCCTGGCGACCTCACCCGCTTCTACGTGCTCTACCTCTACAACCAGGGATTCGAGTTCTACGAGATGGGATACGCCAGCGCGATGGCGTGGATCCTGCTGGCGGTGGTCCTCGCGCTGACGGCGCTCATCATGCGCACGAGCTCGCGCTGGGTGCACTACGAGGGCATGCGCACATGAGCGGCACGCCACTGTGGCAGCGGGCCATGGCCTGGGGCCTGCTTCTGGCAGGCAGCGTGGCCATGCTGTTCCCGCTGTGGTGGATGGGCGTCGTGAGCTTGGAGACGCCGCAGCGTGCAGGCGCGGCAATCTCCGGTGGTGGCGCAATCGCGCTGCTGCCGCCGGATCCGCAGTGGTCCAACTACCCGCAGGCGCTGCGCCGGATGGGCACCGTGGAGTGGCAAGGGTTCATCAACGGGTTCGCCAATTCCGTGGTGGTCACCACGCTGGTCGTCGCCGGCACCGTCGTCTCGAGCAGCCTGGCGGGCCTCGCCTTCGCGCGCACGCGCTTCCGCGGCAGCCGCATCATGTTCCTGGCGATGCTCGGCACCATGATGCTGCCCGCGCAGGTCACCATCATCCCGCTCTTCATCCTCTTCAGGGCGCTGGGGTGGATCGACTCGCTGCTGCCGCTGGTGGTGCCGGCATTCTTCGGGAGCGCGTTCTTCATCTTCATGTACAGGCAGTTCATCTCGCAGATCCCGGAAAGCCTGATCGAGGCCGCGCGTGTGGACGGCCACGGATGGCTGGGCATCTGGTGGGCCATCATCCTGCCGATGTGCAGGCCGGTGACGGCGATCTGCGTGGTGTTCACGTTCATCTGGACATGGAATGACTTCATGGGACCGCTCATCTACCTGCACAGCGATCCCCAGATGACGCTTCCGGTGGCGCTCAACTCCTTCCGCAACCAGTACGGCGGACTCGAGAACGTTCACCTGCTCATGGCGGCGAGCCTCGTCACCATGGTCCCGTGCATCGTGCTGTTCCTATCGGCGCAGCGGTCCTTCATCGAGGGGCTCTCGCGCGGGGCGGTCAAGGGCTGATGCGCGCTTCTACACTCCCAACCCATGGCTGACGTCGTCGTCACCTCACTCGTGAAGGCGTTCCCTGGTGGCGTGCGCGCGGTGGACGGCATCGACCTGCACATCGCCGACGGCGAGTTCGTGGTGCTCGTGGGACCATCGGGATGCGGGAAGAGCACGACACTGCGCATGGTCGCAGGGCTCGAGGAGCCCACGGGCGGTGACATCTCGATCGGCGGCCGGCGCGTCAATGACGTGGCGCCGCGTGACCGCAACATCGCGATGGTCTTCCAGAACTACGCGCTCTACCCGCACCTCACTGTGGCGTCGAACATGTCCTTCGGGCTCGAGCGCCGCCGGCGCTACCCGAGCGTGCTGAAGGCCATCCTGTCCGGCGGCTACCGGCAGGCGCGCGCTGCCGAGGGCGCCCAGATCCGCGAGCGCGTGCGGGCCGCGGCCGCCATGCTCGGCATCGAGTCGCTGCTGCGGCGCAAGCCTCGCGAGCTCTCCGGCGGCCAGCGCCAGCGCGTGGCCGTGGGCCGCGCGATCGTGCGCGACCCGGCGGTCTTCCTCTTCGATGAGCCGCTGTCCAACCTTGACGCAAAGCTGCGCGGCGAGATGCGCACGGAGCTGCGCATCCTGCACCGCCGCCTCAAGGCGACGATGATCTACGTCACGCACGACCAGGAGGAGGCGATGAGCCTGGCCGACCGGATCGTGGTCATGAAGGATGGGCGCATCCAGCAGGTGGGTGCGCCCTCTGAGGTGTACGGATCCCCCGCAAACCGCTTCGTGGCGTCGTTCATCGGGACACCCACGATCAACGTGCTCGAGGGATCGGTCGATGGTCCCGCATCAGCCCCCTCATTCCGGTGGACCGGTGGGACGATCCCCCTGCACCCGTCCGGTGCGCACATGTCCGCCGCGGGCTCCCTGGGCCTGCGCCCGGACCGCCTCGAGCCAGTCGGCGGCCCGTCCGCGTCCCATGGTGGTGAGGCGGGCGTCTACAGCGCGCCACGTGCGCATATCACGGGGAGCATGGTGGCCATCGAGCGCTACGGGGAC
>VERO01000030.1 GCA_018882625.1 Phycisphaerales bacterium
ATGCAGACCGGGACGCACGTGCCGCAGCAGCCCGATCAGCCGACGCGTGAGGATCGACGTGCGGAGGCCCTCGTTGACGCCGATCGGCGGGGACTCCGCCTCCGGCGGGAGCGAGTCCCACCACACCGCGGCCGCATGCGAACCGCCGGCGCGCAGGCGCTCTGCGATCGACACGATGCGTGGGGCGACGCTCCCCGGACGCGGCTCCACGACGATCGCGCTCTCGCAGCGCTCGAGAAGGCGGATGAGCCCGGAGTCGTCGAGCGGGTCTGTCGCGCCGATGCGCAGCACAGGCATGCGGCCAGTGAGCCCGAGCTCCGCGAGCATGTGCTGCACAGCGACCCAGCACGGCCCGACTGCGATGAAGCCGACCATCTCGAGCTCGCCCGGCGAGGGCAGCGCGTCGAGCCGGTTCAGCTCGAGCCTGCGCACCGTGCGCAGCGCGTCGACCGCCTCCATGGGCCGGACCGACCGCCGCCTGCGCAGCCACGCCTCATGGTCGATGCGCGCAACCTGACGATTGGGGAAGGCCTCGAGCGTGTCCGCCGAGCGCAGCAGCAGCGTGTGCGCGATGATGGCCGCAGGCCGGCCTGTCGCCCTCGACAGGCGCAGCGCCGCATCCACCGAATCGCGCAGCGACCGCACGTCCCAGGGCTCGACCGTGGGCACACCCACGCGCCGGCACACCCGTCTGGGACACGTGGCCGGAACCACGTACGGATTGTCCTCCATCACGAGCACGCCCAGCCCGGCGCTTGCGACTCCCTCCTCGAGCGCGGGATGCAGCACCCGTGCGCCGACGGTGCGCGCGAGCGCGGGCATGGCGCTGTCGAGCTGGTCGTTGGGCAGCAGCGCGATGGCTGCCTGGCCCCTCATGCGCGCCTCGCCGAGCAGCGTGACGGCGCGCGCCGCATCCTGGCTCGCCACGAGCGACATGCCGTGGCGGGCGAGGGTCTCGCGGCCCTCCGGCGACTCGGCGGCACGGAAGATCGGCTCAAAGGGCTGCCGGCGCGGGCCCAGCAGCGCGTGCACATCCTGCTCGCACTCGAGCGATCCCTTGAGGATGGCCTCGAGCGCGGTGCACAGCATGAAGCCCTCCGCGCGCGCGACCGGCGGCGTCCACGTCCGGGACCGGGCCTGCAGCGCACCGTCAGCCATGCGAATCCCGAATGATGTCGTCAACCACGGCCGCGAGCGCGCTGTGGTCGTGGTGCGGTGCGCGCCGCGTGCTCACCGCCACAACCCGCTCGTCCGCGTTCGCCACCGCATAGGACATGCCGGCGTTGCGGAGCATCCCCACATCGTTGAGCCCGTCGCCCACTGCGACAGTCTCGGCAGGATCGATGCCCCGCAGCGCGCACACGCGCTCGACCATCGTCCACTTGTCGACGTCCCCGTCGAAGATCTCGAGCAGGTGCGTGTCGATGCCCGCCTGCCCGAGCGCCACGAGCGCCGGCCAGTGCTTGATGGAGAGGTGCTCGCCCACCTCGGCATGCAGGGCTGCCGCAATCGGCGCGAGCTCAGCGGAGTGCGCCACCGTTCCCACGCGGATCACGTGCGACAGCGCAGCCTGGGTGCCCCCGTCGAACGCCGCCAGGCTCGGCGCGCTGCGCGTCACCACTGGGTGAATCTCGAACCACCAGCGGCTTGCCGCATCGAGCGCCGCATCGCCCACCAGCAGGTAGTCGAAGCCCGCGCGGTCCGGATCCTTGAGCAGGTGTGCCAGATGACCGTGACGCAGCAGGCTCTCGGTGCAGTGCTCCACCAGCGCATGATTGATGTCGATGCTCTCCACGGTCACGCCTGAGGCGACGTCATGGAGCGATGCTCCGCCTGCCATGATCGCCAGCCCGTCGGTGCACACCTGCTGCACCACGGCGCGCGCCTCGAGCCACGAGCGTCCGGTGGCGCAGATCACCTCGATGCCGTGATCCCGTGCCCGGTCAATGGCCTGGAGGTTGGCGCGCGACACCTGCCCGCGACCGTCGAGGAGGGTGCCGTCGAGGTCCGTGACAAGAAGCCTGCAGCGCATGGAACCTGCCCATAAATGCTACACTTCCACGCTTCCTATGGACTCCAAGCGACTTGGCGGCGTGCAGAAGACTGACCTCACCGAGAGCCGTCTCAACGACGACTTCGTGTACTGGCTGCGCACGAGCGGCCCCAACTGGCTGCTGGGCGTGATGGTGGTGGCCTGCCTCGTGCTCGGCTGGCAGTGGTGGAAGAACTCGCGCGCTGCCGCGCGCGACACCGCATGGCAGGAGTTCGGCGCCGCGACGCTTCCCGCAGCCCTGCGCGACGTCGCTGCGCGTCACGGCAACGTGGATTCGGTGGCTGCCTATGCGCTGCTCACGGCCGGGGACCGCTACCTCATGAGCGTGCAGACCGGCGTGCGCTTCGACCGCGACGTGGGCGACGCCGATGCGAAGCTCACTCCCGAGATGCGCACGCAGTGGATGGGCGAGGCCGACAGCCTCTACGCGCAGGTCATCGACGCAGCCGGCGACAAGCCCCAGCTCGCCGCGTTTGCGGCAGCGGGCCTCTTCGGCCGCGCGGCCATCGCGGAGTCGCAGGGTCGCTTCGACGAGGCGACCGCGCTGCTGGCGCGCGCGGAGAAGATTGCAGCGGGCCGCTATCCCGCGGTGGCCGTGCAGGCCACGAAGCGTCTCGCCACGATGGGCGACCTGAAGAACCCCTACCCGGTCCCGCCGGGCGAGGCGGCGCCATCGGGACTTCCTGAAGGCATCCAGCTCACGCCAATGGCCGAGCCGCCAGTGACGGGCGCGGCGGATGTGCCGCTTGGGGGCGCGCCCGCCGAGGCAGCGCCGGCTCCCGCAGCGCCCGCACCCGCTCCAGCGCCTGCACCGGCTGCACCCGCTCCAGCGCCTGCACCGGCTGCACCCGCTCCAGCGCCCGCGGCGCCGGCTGCGACTCCTTAATCCGATGCCTCACCCGTCCCCTGATCCGGCGGGACAGGGCAACGGGCAGGGAGACCGTGCCGGCCAGCCCGACCTGCTGACGAGCGCGGGCACAGTCGACCGCGAGGCGCTCTTTGCGCTCTACGAGTCTCGGCGCGAGGGCGATGACGACGCTCCCGTCACCGTCGAGTTCACGCTGCTCAAGGATCTCGACAAGCGGCTCGACCGCTACCTCGTCGACCGCATCCCGTTCCTGTCACGTACGGCGCTGCAGCGGCTGATCCGCGAGGAGGCCGTCACGGTCAATGGCCGAGTGCCCAAGCCCAGCACGCGCCTGAGCGCGGGCGACCGCGTCGTGGCCACGCTCCCGCCTCCGCCATCGAGCGAGATCCCCCCGGACGAGATCCCGCTCGACGTGATCTTCGAGGACGACGACATCCTCGTCCTCAACAAGCAGCCCGACATCATCGTGCACCCGGCGCGCGGCCACAAGCGCGGCACGCTCATCAACGCGCTCGCGTGGCACTTCCAGAACCGCTCGTCGGGTGCGCTCAGCACCGTCGGCGCGGAGTTCGCGCGGCCCGGCGTCGTGCATCGGCTCGATCGGCACACCACAGGCGTGATGGTCGCCGCGAAGAGCGACACCGCGCACTGGCGCCTCAGCAAGCAGTTCGCCAACCGCACCACGGGCAAGCGCTACATCGCGCTCGTGCACGGCGTGATGGAGCCGCTCGCGGACACGATCGACCTTCCACTGGGCCCTCATCCCACGATGCGCGAGAAGTACGCGGTGCGCCATGACGAGCTGGGCAAGCCGTCGCAGACGATCTACCGCACGCTCGAGACCTACGGCGACATGTCGCTCGTGGAGGTCGAGCTGCGCACCGGCCGCACGCACCAGATCCGGGTGCACCTCTCGCACATCGGGTACCCGATCGTGGGAGACGACATCTACGGCGGGCGGCACGCGAGCGGCGCGGACCTTGGCGCGCCTGCGGGATCGCCGGAGGCAGGCGAGCGCATCATCGGCCGATACGCGCTGCATGCCGCGATGCTCTCGGTGCGCCACCCGATCTCAGGCGAGCCGGTGACCTTCACCGCCCCGCTCTGGCCTGACATGCGGCGTGCGCTCACGATCCTGCGCGCGCACCGGGATGTCGCTCGGCCCGGCATCGCGGGCACGACGGTGCCGCCCGGCGTGCACTCCTAGGAGCGGCTGCCGGATGTCGGTGGACTTGACATCTACTGACGGGAACTGTCAAGTCAGGCTGCACCCCTGCGCAGTCCGCTGAGCTACCCTGTGTGGCACGGGGATCTCCGCGGGTCCGCCACATCACGCAGTCGCTGGGAGTCCATCGCTGATGCTCACGCACCTGAGTCTTGCATGCGCGCTCGCCCTCTCTCTCGCACCGCAGGGCACCTCACGAAGCAGCACCCCTCCCGCATCCGCATCCCGATCCTCATCGAGCGCGTCCGGCGCACCGGTGCGTGCCAACGTCGTCTCGACCGTGTCCGGCGTCGATCGTGCGCTCTTCCACATCAGGACAAGCGAAGGCCACGGATCGGGATTCCAGTACCGGACCGCCGGCTATGTGCTCACCAACCGGCACGTCGTGAGCTCATCGCCAGTCGGATCGAAGGTCACCCTCCGGCCCGTGCGCACGTCGCAGGACGGCAGCGTTGGGCTGGGCGATCCCATCGAAGGCACCGTGCGCTTCAAGCACCCGGAACTCGATGTCGCCGTGATCGAGATTCCGCAGTCGCGCACCGCGTCATGCCTCCTCCCCATCGCCACCGAAGGCGGCAAGCACGTGGCGCGCGGCCTCGAGCTGTACGCGCATGGATTCCCGGGCACCACAGGCCCGGTGGTGACGCCCACCATTTCACGGGGCCTGCTCTCCGCGCACTATGAGGATCCGCTCACGGGCCAGACCCTGTACCTCACCGACACCGCCCTCTCTCCGGGCTCTTCAGGAGGACCCGTCACTGATTCGCGAGGCGCCGTCGTGGGCATCGCCACTGCCGTGTCGATCGTGCGCGACGGCGCAGGCAACAGTTGGGGATACGTGCTCCCGATTCGAGCTGTCGAGGAGGCGCTCAAGTGCCGGGAAGGCCTCGCCGCGCTCCCCAAGCCCTTCTCGGCCTCCAGGCACGTGAAGGCGATCACGGGGAGCGCATCCGCCGACAAGGCGGTCGTTGCCTACCGGGCAGGCATCGAGGACGCCGTGAAGCAGTGCGGCTCCGCCGCAGAACTGGGCGGCGCCGTGCAGGAGCTGCTTCGGGCGCTGCAGTCGACCCGCGTCACGCTGCCCAGGACCGGCTACCGCACCTACAACGAGGCGACGCTCGGTTCTGCCACCACGCTCCTGACGCGCACGCTTGAGCTTGCGCTCTCTGGCGAGGAAGGCGCTGACGAGACCGCCATGATGATGGCGCTCAGGTCAACCGAAATGTCAGAGTGGGCGGCCGGGGTGCTCGAACGGACGTTCAGCCCGATGACCGATCACGACCGGGCGTCGGCACTCGGCGAGCTTCTGGCCGAGCATGCATCGGGGCTCAGCGCATCGATCAAGTCTGCGGACCGCAAGTGCGCAGATCTTCTCAAGGCGGCCGATGCCATCGAGTCGGGCAGGCCGGCGGATCGAAGCACATTGCGCACCGTGTCGAAGTCGCTCGCGACCCTCCTCGTCACCCGGATGAACCTTGCGATGGTCGACCCGGACAAGATTGACGCGGATGATCGGGACCTGCCTCTTCCCGTTCGCCAGCGGCTGCGCACATGCCGCGCGACGCTCCAGAACTGCATGGATGAGTGGTCAGCGCTGCCGGAGGACTGCCGCGGCGTCGCAGACGCGATGCTGGCGGACCTGTCGCCTGGCGGCGAGGAGGGCAACCGAGCCGATGGCGCACCCGCCCGCGCAGCTTCGGACGGCCTCACCGCCGCCTTGAAGATGTGGACGGATGCCGGCTTCACCGTGTGGGGAGAGGTGCAGTCCGGCCGCTCGGACAGCAGATCCGACGGCTTCAACATCAGTTTCGACAAGGCACCAGCCATCGCCTGGTGCGGCGTGCGCTCGCCGAAGGTGACAGACTTCACGCACTCCGTGAAGGACAGCGACGGCGACCCTCTCCAGCAGATCGGCAGCATTCAGCAGCGTGACATCACCTGGCACGGCGTGGAGCTGCCCGGTGACGGCAGAGTTGACATGACGTTCACCTCGGATGGGCCGCTCGACTATCCATACGAGTTCGTCGTGGTGTATCGCGCCTCCCCCTACCCGGCCATGCGCGCAGCATTCCGCAAGTCCTGGCCGGAGTCCCTCGAGGTGGCACGACAGTCGCTCATCCTTGCGCCCGGGCAATCCGACGAGTACCGGTTCGAGGCCCATCCATGGTCCTCCTTCGGGTTGATGGCCACTGATGTGCGCGGCAGCGACATCGATATCGAGGTGCTCGATCCGGATGGCCGTCAAGTGGGCGCAGACACTGAAGACGAGAGCACCGCCTTTGTCCGTGTCGACAATGCCGAGCGCGGCTCGTACACGATGCGGTACCGAAACGCCGGGCGCTCGGTCGTGATCGTGGACAGCATCATTTTCGGTGTGCGGCGCTGAGAGTCGCTCCGCAGCGATCCCCGAAGGCCCTCCTGGCTATCGAGCGCCTCGCACGATCACCTGCGGGAACGCTCCCGCTCCCATGCGTCCAATCACTATTCTCTGGGGAATGCGCCCCGCTGCGATTATCGCTGCCCTCCTTGCCCTGACCGCAACCGCCTGCTCCGGGGTCCAGCGCATGCCCCCCACCCCGAATGTGCTCCGGGACGGCTCGGGCTCGGCGAAGCTCTCCGCACTCTCCGAACCGCTGCGCAAACCGGACATGGAGATCCTCTACGTCACCGACCGGTCTGAGGTCGGACGCAGCGAGCGCGGACCGGAGTACGGGTACGGCCGGGCCACCGCCCTTGCGTTCGGTACCGCGACCGTCTCGCTGAAGCCCTCGCCATCATGGGAGGAGCTCGTGCGCGTCAGCGGCCAGGGCGACGAGCACCCAGCGTTCGCGCTCGACATGACGATGGTGGACCAGGTCGGCGAGGTCGTGCTCACGCCGCAGTCGCTCGAGGTCGTCGACGGCCAGCTCAAGCGCAATGCGGAGTCGGCGGCGCAGCTCGAGACCGCGAAGGCGGAGTTCCTCGCGCTCGTGAAGTCCAAGCTCGACCACTCGCCCAGCAAGGACGTGTACCTCTACGTCCACGGATTCAACAACAGCTTCTACGACGCGGTCGCGCGCGCTGCGATCCTGTGGCACTCGATCTCGCGACAGGGCGTCTTCATCGCGTACACGTGGCCTGCAGGCTACGGCGGCCCATTCGGGTACTTCTACGACCGCGAGTCCGGCGAGTTCACGATCTTCCACCTGCGCGAGATGCTGAAGGTGCTCGTCGAGCTTCCCGAGCTCGAGCGCCTGCACATCATCGCGCACAGCCGCGGCACCGATGTGGCCACCACCGCGCTGCGCGAACTCAACATCGGGTACCGGGCGCAGGGCCTCGATCCCCACACCGCACTCAAGCTTGAGACGCTGATGCTGGCCGCGCCAGACCTCGATGTCGAGGTGTTCGCGCAGCGCTTCTGGCTGGAGAACCTCGGTGCTGTGGCCAAGCGCACGGTCGTCTACTTCTCGAGCGAGGATGATGCGATCGGCGTCTCCAGCTGGCTCTTCGGCAGCAAGACGCGCATCGGGGCCCTCTCGCAAATCAAGTTCTCGCCCGCGCAGGGCGAGCTCCTGAAGCAGATGCCGCAGATCCAGCTGGTGGAGTGCCAGGTCAGCGGCTTCGCGTCGTCGCACGCCTACGTCTTCGGCAACCCCGCCGCGATGAGCGACGTGGTGGCCGTCCTGCGCGACCGCCGCGATGCGGGCGCGGAGAGTGGCCGGCCGCTCCAGTCGCTCGGTAACGGCATGTGGCTGCTCGACAACGCCTACTTCGCGGATGTGGGCCGACCGGGGAACGGAAGCAACGGCGCAACCCATGGCGGAACCGCGGCGAAGCCCTGACACGTGGGCGCTGCGGTGGGCGAGCTGGCTTGCGCTCGTCGTGCTCCTGATTCCGGCCATCGGCTGGTCGTCGCTCGCGCTGCACTACTGCCTTCCGCTGCCGGACGGCGCGCGCACCCTGATCGCCATCGCGCTGCCCTCCGCAGCGCTCATCGCGCTCTGGCGATGGCCGCGGCGACGCACCGCGCTCATGATGGCGACTGGTGCGGTTGCCGCCGGTCTCGTCGCCTTCTACGCGCAGGCGGCATCGCATGAGCGCGAGTGGGCTCCCGAGGTCTCGGTGCTGCCGTGGGCGGAGATCGACGGCGACCGCGTCACCCTGCACCACATCCGCAGCTGCACCTACCGCAGCGAACGCGACTTCGACCTGCGCCACAGGACCGACACCTTCGACCTCGCACGGATGACTGGCGTGGACCTCTTCCAGGTGTACTGGGGCAGCCCGGCGATCGCGCACACGATGCTCAGCTTCGGCTTCGACGACGGGCGCCGCATCTGCCTCTCCGTCGAGACGCGCCGCGAGCGCGGCGAGGAGTACGACGCGCTCAAGGGATTCTTCAGGCAGTACGAGATCATCTACATCTGGGGCGACGAGACGGATCTCGTGCGGCTGCGCACGGACCATCGGGGCGAGACGGTCTATCGGTACCGGCTCACTGTCCCTATCGAGAAGGCGCGGGCGATCCTGCTCGAGTACCTGCGCATGACCAACGACCTGCGCGACACCCCGCAGTGGTACAACGCGCTGGCGGACAACTGCACCACCACGCTGATCGGCCACGCGCGGCCGATCGTGAACCCCGACGCGACGCTCGACTGGCGCTGGCTTGCGAATGGGTACCTGCACGAGGTGATGCACGAGCGCGGCACGCTCGACAGCTCCGTGCCGCTCGATCAGCTCCGTCGGGACGGCCTCGTCAACGGCCGCGCGCCGGGCGACCTCGCCGGCAGCGACTACTCGCGCCGAATCCGCGAGTAGCGGATGCACGGCACCACTGCAGCGGCGGCTAGGATCGCGCTCCTGCACCGTGCACGACATCACTGTCGAGATCCACGTCCCCTACAGCATGAATGCCCTCGCACGGCCGGTGGCGGGCGCCATACTGCGTCATGCGTGGTCGCTGCTGCAGCCCATCCAGGGCAAGTGGGTCAGCGCGGGGACAGCGCTCGGGCTCTACCGCGGCGATGGCCTGATCGAGGGGGATACGGACCTCGATGTCGCCATGATCGGGTTCGAGGGCGTGACGTCGGCGCTGCACGGCATCCTGCTGCCGGCCGGATTCACCCACATCCGAAGCGTCCACTGCGATGGCGTGCCGATGCAGCTGGCCTACATCACCTCGGGCACCATCTTCGACATCTACCTGCACTGGCCAGAGGGCGACGAGTACGTGAACCGCGTTCCGTCCGGCAAGACCGCCATGCCACGCTCGATGTACGACCGACTGGTCGAGCTGCCGACGCCGCTGGGTCCCTTCACGTTTCCCGGCGACATCGAGGGCTACCTCGCGCGGCGGTACGGGAACTGGCGCGTGCCGAGCGCATCGAAAGCTGCGTATGAAGCGCTTTGAACGCGTGCTGCTCTTCGGCTCGTTCGATCCCCTGCACTTTGGGCATGTCAGGCTGATCAGGCGCGCCGCGGAGCTGGCAGGCTGCGTGATTGTCGCCACCGACAGCGATGACCTGATCCGTGCGGTGAAGGGGCGCGAGCCGGTCACGACGCTCGAGCAGCGGATCGCGGACCTGATGCAGGTGCGCAGCGTCGACCGCGTCGTCGTCGAGAGCCGGTCCGAGGACAAGCTGCACTGGATCCGCGCGCTCCAGCCGAACGCGCTCATCAAGGGCGATGACTGGAAAGGCAAGGGATGGCCGGGCGAGGGCCTAGGTGTCGAGGTGCTCTATCTCCCGCACACGCCGGGGGTGTCGAGCACCGCGCTCGCGCGTCTCATCAGGCAGCAGTGAACGAGGCCTGCGTGCGCAGCGGTGCCGTGCATGGCGCGCTGCCACCCAGTGGCGCTCCGGCGCGGCCTAGTTCTGCTTGTCCTCGATCGCCAGCAGCAGGATGGCGGCCGCGATGCCGAGCCGCCGGTCGAGTCGACCTGCGGTGTCCGCGCCGAAGTCGAGCGTCACCTTGCTCACGAAGGGGTTGAAGTTCCGGTGGAAGTGGCACACCGGGTGACCTCCGATCGTCCCGTCGTAGGTCTGCGGGCACATCCATCCGAGGATGGTGCGGCGCAGCAGCGCGAGCGCCGCGTTGTCCTCGGTGATGAGGCCGATCTCGCGGCCCTGCGCATCCATGAGCACCCACTCGTCCTTGAGGATCGACTTCAGTCCCTTGCGGCGCACGCTCCCGACGGGTGCGGACGCGGCCGGATCGATCACGTCATAGGTCATGCCCAGGTCGATGATGCCCCGCGCCCGGATCACCAGCAGCTCACGCGACATGCTCTCGTCCGCGTAGACGCGGATGTCCTCCTTGAGCCTGAACGCCTTCTGCTGGGAGTAGAACGCAAGCGATCCATCCGGCGCGTAGATGTGGAATGCGCCGCCGAAGAGCTTGAGCACCTTGCGCCGGAGCAGGTAGCTGGTGTGCGCGAACGGCGATGGCGTCATGGGGACTCCCGGTTTTCTACGTGCTGCAAATCGTACCGATCGTCGCGGCCCGCGCGGAACCGACGTGTCCGGTCACCCCCGCTCCCGCGCCCCGTCCACCATCTTCCACGCCGCGTCGAGCACTTCGCGCACGCCCTCGCCGGTCGCGCCGCTCATCATCATCGGCTTCACGCCGCGAGCGCGGAACCGCGCGAGCACGTCCGCGAGCAGCTCCTCGCGGTCCTCCGCCGGCATCAGGTCCACCTTGTTGATCACCACGATCTCAGGCTTGCGCGCGAGCGCATCGCTGAACTCGCCGAGCTCGCGCCGGATCGTGCGGTAGGACTCCACCGGATCGCTGCCGTCGGGCGGCATCGCATCCACCACATGCAGGATGCACCGCGTGCGCTCGATGTGGCGCAGGAAGTCGTGGCCCAGGCCCGCGCCACCAGCCGCCCCCTCAATGAGCCCCGGCAGGTCCGCAAGCACCAGCCTCCGGTCACCCGCGAGCTCCGCGATGCCAAGCTGCGGCGTCAGCGTCGTGAACGGGTAGTCCGCCACCTTCGGGTGCGCGCGCGTGCTCGCGCGCAGGAACGTGCTCTTGCCTGCGTTGGGCAGCCCCACGAATCCCACGTCCGCGATCAGCTTCAGCTCCACGCGAAGCGTGCGCTCGACCGAGGGACCGCCCAGCGTGCGCTCCGTCGGCGTCTGGTGCGTCGCGCTCTTGAATCGGTCGTTGCCCCAGCCGCCCGCGCCTCCGGTGGCCACGACCACGCGCTGCCCGGGCTCCGTCACGTCGGCGATCAGCTCGTCGCTCTGCGCATCGAAGACCTGCGATCCCAGCGGCAGCGGCACCACCACATTGGCGCCATCCGCGCCCGTGCACTGCTTGCTCGATCCAGGCTCCCCGTCCTTCGCGAACCAGTGCGGCTTGTAGGCGAACGCCACAAGCGTGTCGACGTGCGGATCCCCCACGACGACCACATCGCCGCCGCGCCCGCCATCACCGCCATCAGGACCGCCCTTGGGCTTGCCCTTCTCCCGCAGGAGATGCGCACAGCCGTCGCCCCCCTTGCCGGAACGCACGTAGATGATGGCGTGATCGACGAACACGCCGGTTCAGCGAAGAGGCGTCAGGACCGCGCGACGCGTCAGTTCGCGCAGTCGATCGCCAGGCGCGGAGTGCTCGGGTCGCTCGGGATCACGTCCACGACGCGGCCACGGAAGCGGACGGTGCCCTCCTGCAGCGCCATCAGGCTGCAGTCCTTGCCCTGCTGCACGAGGTAGCCAGCCTTCCAGCGCGTGCCGCACTGGGTCAGGATGATCGAGCCAGCCTTGGCGACCTGGCCGCCATAGAGCCTGATGCCGCGGTACTGCGCATTCGAGTCGCGACCGTTCTGGGTGGATCCTTGGCCCTTCTTGTGTGCCACGTCGAAGCTCCTGCTAGCGTTGCGAACCGGTCTTCGGCCAACTCAGCCGAGCCGCAAAGTGTAGCCAGCCCCCCACGGCACCACAACCCCCTCATAACCATGGGACCCACCGTCTGCGACCCGCCAGCGGCCTCCCCACACCCTCACGGCCTCAATGGCCGCTGGGCCAGGAGAGCGCCCGCAGGGCGCGTCAGCGGAACACCCAGTCTCGCGACTCCACCGGGATCTGCGCCATCGGCTTGTGCTTGACGTCGCCCGGGACGCGGTACTCGAGCCGCGCAGTCTTGTAGAGGACCACAGGAGCCTTGGTCATCGGGTCCTGGACGGTCTCGGTCTCGCCCGAGAGTCCACGCACGAAGATCGTCAGCTCGGTCGCGTCGCATGGCTCAGCGCTCCAGATGAGCAGGCCGTCCTTCGCGTTGTCGCGGCCGTGGCGCAGCGGTCCGATCACCTGGAACTGGTCCTCGAGCAGCGGATTGCCAAGCAGCTCCTTCACCGCCTTGGTGATCGACGGAGAGACCGCGCGACCAGCGCTGTGGATGCGCCCCTGGTCATCGAGCATCTCGACCTTGGGCATCCACTGACGGTCCATGCCGGTGAGGTTCGTCACGGTGTAGGTCAGGCACCAGAAGCCCTCTCCTGATGCGCCATCCACGTACAGCTGCAGTGACTTGGGCTTGAAGTCGAAGGACCACGTCGCACTGCCCGCGCTGGCGGATCCGGAGGCCGAACCGGGGTCGCCTCCAGGCGAAGCCGGGGACTTGCCGTCCTGCGCGTTCGCCACGAGTGCGGCAGCAACCGCAGCGACCGAGGCGACGGTCGCAAGCGGAGTGCGGAGGGCCCCGAGGGCATGCATGGCACGGTTCTGGGCGGTCCTGAAGGACATGTCCAGAGTGTAGCCACAGGGCCATTCGCGCCCATACCTTGGAGCGCCATGGACGGCGTCACTGAACCCGCGCTGCAGGTCGTGGAAGCCGCAGGCGGTCGACTTCATGAGGCCGCCGCCGCGCTCATGGGCAGCCGGGACCGGGGCCGCCGGTATCTCGCTCACCTCGCGGCACAGGGGCTCCACGCCGATGCCGCGGTCGCCCTCTCCGACCGCGATGGCAGGCTCCACGCGGCCGCTGTGCTCACGAGGCACGCGGGGCGCACCGCCATGGCATCGATCACGGCACCTCGCGCCGCGTGGGAGGCCCAGCGATGGGCACCTCTGGCGTCTGCGGCCCTGTCCCGGGCAGCGTCGCTCGACGTCGACGTGGTCCAGTCGCTCGTCGATCCGGCGCATCGCCACACGGCCGCACTGCTCGAGCTCGGAGGGCTCCGCACGATCGGGACGCTGGCGTACCTCGAGCGTCCGCTGGCGGCACCGCTGCCCCCCGTGGCCGTGACCGATGCGCTCGGCATCTGCATCGACCCATGGAATCCCTCCGACCGTGCGCTCGTGGAGCGACTGCTCGAGGAGTCGTACATCGACACGCGCGACTGCCCAGGCCTTGCGCAGATGCGCCGCACATCGGACATCCTCGACGGGCACATGGCCACAGGCGAGCATGACCCGTCCATGTGGTGGATCATGCGCGATGCGCAGGGGCCCTGCGGCACGGCGCTGCTGAGTCCGGTGCCGAGCGCCCAATGCGTGGAGGTGGTGTACTTCGGGCTCTCGCCGCGCGTCCGCGGACGCGGGCTCTCGCGCGCGCTTCTCGCCCATGCGCTCGATGCGCTCGCGGGAAGGGCCGAGCGGACCGTCGCGCTGGCGTGCGACGAGGGCAATGCTCCGGCGCTGAAGCTCTACCGGTCCTTCGGCTTCGCGCGGAGGCTCTCGCGGATGGCGCTGGTCGCGGCAGTTCGGCCAGCGCCCGCGCTCCCTCCGGACCGACTTGTCCACAGCCGATGAACGCGCGGCCGCACGCGCGGTGCATGAAGATTTTTGGATGACCCGCACGATGCCGCGCGCACGTGACTTAGGTGCATCGCCCCGAACCGCACGACTGCAGCGGAACTT
Source organism: Phycisphaerales bacterium (assembly GCA_018882625.1). Lineage (GTDB taxonomy): Bacteria > Planctomycetota > Phycisphaerae > Phycisphaerales > SM1A02 > ZLKRG44. Next base: position 13,995 of record VERO01000030.1, read on the forward strand.
CCGCATCTGCAATCCGCGCTATCGTTCCGGTGGCGCCAAGGATGAGGCGCCACGGTCATGACTGCCGTCGCAGGATGAGTGCGACCGCAGCCCATGACGCGGCTGGAGACGGAACGAGAGGTCCCTTCACCACTCTTTAGGGGAGCACGATCGGCCTTGCCGCAGGGCAAGGGCCTCGCTGTGCCCTCGCCCGGAGCAGTCCCACCCGATGCCTCTAAGCGCCGAACCGACCTCCCCTGCCGCGCGGACCCCAAGTGGAACTCCACGCGCCAGTCTGGGCGGTACGCGCGACCGGGATGGCGGCGGACTTGACCGCTCCGAACGAGGCGGTGCGGATGGCGACTGGCCCCGTGCCGTGGCGCAGCGCCTCGAGAGCTCGATCGGCGCCCACAAGTACGGACTGTGGTTCGAGCGGCAGACCAGGTTCGAGGCCCGGCAGGGCGCCCTCGAGGTCGCTGCGAGCTCGAAGCTGGTCGCAGACTGGATCGGTCGACACTACGG
>VERO01000031.1 GCA_018882625.1 Phycisphaerales bacterium
GTCCTGGGTGGACCTCGAGCGGCAGGAGACGCCATTCGAGGTGGTGGGAGCCCGTCCCGGCGACGAGTTCGAGCTCAAGCCGAGCATCTTCCTGCGTGCGATCGAGGCGAGCCATGGCATTCCTGCACTTGGATTCTCGGTCATCGAGCGCCGGAACAAGCTGCGCGAGGATCTGGTGGGACAGCCCCAGGACCGGATCCGCGAGCTGCGCATGCGCGGCGAGCCGGTGACCCGGTCCGTCGACATCCCCCTCGTCGCGTACACAGGCGACACCGAGCCAGGTCCCCACCTGCTCTGCGACGAGATCCGGCGTGCAAGGATCATCATCACAGAGTGCACTTTCTTCGATTCCGAGCACCGCGACCGTGCGCGCATCGGCAGGCACCTGCACGTGGAGGACCTCAGGACGCTGCTTGAGTCCTGGGAGGCCGACCATATTGTGGTCACGCACATCTCCAGACGCACGATGTTGTCATTCGCCAGGCAGCGACTCGATGAGGTCGCCGGCGACAAGGCAGGCCGCGTGCACATGCTGATGGACCACCGCACCAACCGGATGCGGCTCGAGCACCAGGCCGAGCAGGACGCATCGGCTGCCAATGCAGACAGCGGCGCCGAGACCTCGGCTGCCGCCTCCCCTGAGGTGGAGTAGCCGGCGACGCCGGCATTTTGGACGCGGCGGTTGACGGTCTGCTGCACCCGACCCTAATTTTGCCCGGCTCGCCCCAACGGACTGTGGGGACCATCGCTCACGCGATGCGCACGGGTGCGCACAGCTCACGAGGAACAGGCCCATGCCTCATGTCGACGCGGATCTCAAGGATGCGCTGAACGCCTATCTCCGCCGACATCATGCAGACATCTGCCGCCACTGGTTCGACGAGATCGAGCCGCTCGAGATCGAGGGTGGTGTGCTGCGGCTTCTGGTGACCGAGCCCGTCCGTCTGCGCTACCTCCAGCGCAGCTGCATCCAGCCATTCACCGAGGCCGCGCAAGCAGCGACCGGCCGTCTCCTGGCGGTGCGCTTCGTGGGCACCGACGGCGCCGACGACCGCAAGTCCGGCTCGGCACCCGCGGGCCGCGACACGATGCCTGGCGATCCGCTGCCGGGCTTCGACGACCAGATGGTGCTGTCGCCCGACTACACCTTCGACACGTTCGTGGTCGGTCCCGGCAACAGGCTCGCGCACGCCGCGGCGCAGGCGGTGACGGGCAACCCCGGCCGCGCCTACAACCCCTTCTTCATCCACGGCGGCGTCGGGCTCGGCAAGACGCACCTGCTGCACGCGATCTGCCAGACCATCCTGAAGCAGCGGCCGTCGGCAAAGATCCTCTACCTGTCGTGCAACACCTTCATCGACCTCTTCCACGAGTGCGTGAAGGCGGGACGCATGCACGAGTTCCGACACCGCTTCCGCACGGCGGACATGCTCGTCATCGACGACATCCACTTCCTGTCCAAGCGCGAGCAGACGCAGGAGGAGTTCTTCCACACGTTCAACAGCCTGTACCAGACCAGCAGGCAGATCGTGCTCTCCTCCGATGCCGCGCCCAACGAGATCCCGGATCTCGAGGAGCGCCTCGTCAGCCGGTTCAACTGCGGCCTCGTGGCCCGCATGGACCGCCCCTGCTACGAGACGCGCGTGTCGATCCTGCGCGCGAAGGCGAAGCTCCACAACCTCGAGCTGCCCGACGAGGTGCCGGCGTACATCGCTGCGCGCATCGACTCGAACATCCGCGAGCTCGAGGGAGCGCTCACCAAGGTGCGCGGCTACGCGATGGCCAACGGCGTCGCGATCACGCTCGATGCGGCGAAGGCAGCGCTGTCCGAGGATCCGACTGGTGCGGTGCCGAACCAGCCGTCGATCCAGACGATCATCGATGCGGTGACCAAGTACTACGACATCAAGCTGAGCGACCTGATGAGCAAGCGCAGGCACAAGTCCGTGGCGCTGCCGCGCCAGGTGTGCATGTGGCTTGCGCGCAAGTACACGCGCTACAGCCTCGAGGAGATCGGCGGCTACTTCGGCGGCCGTGACCACACCACCGTGCTGCACGCGATCCGCACGATCGGTTCGCGGCGCGACCAGGATCCGGACCTGGGCAAGGCTGTGGAGCGCCTCGAGGGAGTTCTCGGCACCAGGGCCGAGTGAGCGCCAGTGCTGTCTGATTCATGTGGACAAGCGGTCGGGTGCGACCGCGGTGCTGTCGAGCGTGCCGCGTTCCTCGGGGAATGAGTGCGCGCGGTCGCGCGTCTCGCTGACGCCACGGTGCCGCCACGAACAGCGTTGATGGCGATCGGGCTGCGCATCGACATGGTCTCCAAGCGGCGCATCAGGCCGCAAACCCATGCTGGACCTCATGATCGGCACGCGAGCCCGGCAGTTGTCCACAAGACGACAGCACCTGTACTGGGGAAGAGGAGAACTACTCTCTTTACAAGGGATGCACCACCGGGCGGGTCCGCGTCTGGCATACCGGACAGAATGCCGTCGTACGTCCCGCCACCACGGCTGACCTGATCGTGGATCGGCACCGGTCACATGGTTGACCAGCCCTACCGTACACCCGGTGCAGGGTCACGTAGGCACCCGGGTTACCGGTCGCATCAACATAGTCCCGCAGGGTTGACCCGCCGGCGGCGATCGCCGCGTCGAGCACCTCCCTCATGCGCTCCGCGATCGTGCGCGAGTGCGCGGCCGCACGACGAGAACGCATCAGCGGATGGATGTCGGCGCGGTGCAGGATCTCGTCGACGTAGATGTTGCCGAGCCCTGCGATCAGCGACTGGTCGAGCAGCGCAGCCTTGACTGATGTGCGACGCGACGCGAGTGCGTGGGCAAGCGATTCGTCATCGATCTCCATCGCGTCAGGTCCGAGGCCGCTCCAGTGCGCATCGAGCTCATGCGCACCTGCGCACGGCACGAGCGCGCCGAATCTCCTCGGGTCGGTGAATCGAAGCGTGCACGAGCTGCCGACGTGCCACACCGCATGCGTGTGCGACGGAAGGTTCGCAGCATCGCGAGGCCCCACGACGAGCCTCCCGCTCATGCCTAGGTGAATGACGAGCGCTCGCGCGTCATCGGCCACGATCGCGAGCTGCTTCCCGCGCCGCGCGATCGACGACACGCGCGCGCCGTCGAGGAGCGCAGCGCGCAAGGACGTGTCGGCGTGGCGAGGAGCCGGCCGGCCCCGTCCGGCGCGCAGCATGCCGGGCGCGCCGATGATGTCCGTGCGGAGCACACGCGCCACATGGATCGCCTGTCCGGCGATCGAACGCTCGAGCGTGAGTCGGATGCTCTCGACTTCCGGCAGTTCGGGCACGGCATCCACCTATACTCGACTGGCGCAACGCACGGAGGCACCATGGACGAATCGATGTCATCACGGCTCCATGGGAACGATCCGATCGCGGCGGCGGATGCCGTGCGGGATGCGTACCGGACGATCCGGGGCGAGCTGGCGCGGGCCGTCGTCGGCCAGGAGGAGGTCCTCGAGCAGCTGCTCCTGTCGATCCTGTGCGGCGGCCATGCGCTCGTAGAGGGCGTTCCGGGCCTGGCGAAGACCCTGATCATCTCCAGCCTCGCGAAGACGCTCTCGCTCGACTTCTCGCGCATCCAGTTCACGCCGGACCTGATGCCGTCGGATGTGACGGGCTCGGAGGTCATCCAGGAGGACCGCACCTCGGGCTCGCGCTCGCTGCGCTTCGTGCGCGGGCCGATCTTCGCCAATGTGGTGCTCGCGGACGAGATCAACCGCACGCCGCCGAAGACCCAGGCCGCGCTGCTCGAGGCGATGCAGGAGGGGCAGGTCACCACAGGCGGCGTGACGCATGCGCTGCCCAAGCCGTTCTTCGTGCTCGCGACGCAGAACCCGATCGAGCAGGAGGGCACGTACCCGCTGCCCGAGGCGCAGCTCGACCGATTCATGTTCCTGGTGCGCATCGGGTACCCCGACGAGACCCAGGAGATGGAGATCGTCAGGCGCACCACCGGCACGAGCCACGCGGAGCCGACACCGGTGCTTGGCGCGGCCGACTGCATCCGCATCCAGGAGCTGGTGCGCCAGGTGCCCATCGCGGATCACCTCGTGCGGTATGCGCTCCGTCTCGTGCGCGCGACGCGTGGCACAGGATCGCGCGCTGGAGCTCCAGCTGCTGCCGACAGCGACCTTCCGAAGGTCGTGCGCGACTACGTGTCGTGGGGCGCAGGTCCGCGTGCGAGCCAGTTCCTGGTGCTTGCGGCGAAGGCCAAGGCCCTCCTCGCGGGCGAGCGGCATGTGATGCCGGCGCACCTCCATGCCGTGGCGCTTCCGGTCATGCGTCACCGCGTGGTGCTGAACTTCAATGCGCAGGCGGATGGCGTGGACACCGACCGCGTCGTGTCCGACCTGCTGCGCGAGGTGCCGATCGACGGCGCCGACGCGCCATCGGCCAAGATCCTCGACCGATACGCGACCTCCGGTGGCTGAGTCGACGCCACGGGTGATGCGCGCGGAGCAGTACCTCGCGCCAGAGACGCTCGCCCAGCTCGCGCCATTCGAGCTGCGCGCGAAGATGGTGGTGGAGGGCGCCATGAACGGCATGCACTCGTCGCCGCGGCAGGGCGCCGCAGTCGAGTTCGCGTCGCACCGGCAGTACACGCCGGGCGACGGCATCCGGCACCTGGACTGGCGCGTCTTCGCGCGCACAGACAAGCTCTACGTCAAGGAGTACCGGCAGGAGACGAACCTCGACATCGTCGTGCTCGTGGACGGATCGGGCTCGATGCGCTTCGGAACGCTTGGAGCGAAGGCGGGCTGGGGCGGCACCCGCGCGCAGGAGGGCGCCAACCGCTGGACCAAGTACGACCATGCGACTGCCGCCGCTGCCGCAGTGAGCTTCCTGGCGCTCGCGCAGCGCGACCGCGTCGGCGTGGCGATCTTCTCCGATGGCCTGCACGGCGGAGTCAGGAAGTCCGGTGCGCCCGACCAGTGGCGCGCGATCGTGCGCTGCCTGGCGTCGGAGCCTGTCGAGGGTGCGGTGCAGTGGACGAAGGTGGCGGATCAGGCCCTGGCGCAGAACCACGGGCACGCCCTCTACATCGTCATCAGCGACTTTCTGGCGCCGCCTGCCGAGATCCGCGCCGGACTTGCGCGCATCGCGCACCGCGGCAACGACGCGATTCTCCTGTGCACGCTCGACCATGCGGAGCTCGACTTCCCGATGGACGAGCAGGCGCCATTCGAGGGACTCGAGGGCGAGGCGGCGATCGATGTGGACACGCGGGTGGCGCGTGCGGCGTACCTCGACGCGCTGCAGGCGCATCTTGACGAGGTGCGGCGTGCGGCGCGCGACTTTGGGTTTGACCTCGCGGTGTTCGACACGCACGAGTCGGTCGGTCCGGTGCTCTCCGCGACGCTGGCGCGCCGTGAGGCCTTCTCGCGTCGGAGGAGCGCAAGATGACGTTCGCGGCGCCTGGGCTGCTTATGGCTGGTGCCATGGCGGCTGCGCTGCCGATCATCATCCACCTGCTGTTCAGGCGTCGGAGGAGGCCAGTCCCTTGGGCCGCGATGGCGATCCTGCGCGAGGCGATCCGGCGCACGGAGCGCCGCCGCCGCATCGAGCGCTGGCTGCTCCTGGCGCTGCGCTGCCTGCTGGTGGCGTGCGTGGCGGCGGCTGTCGCCGAGCCGCTGTGGCGCAGCGACAGCGCCTCGGGATCGATGTCTGCGGGCAGTGTCGACGCGGTCATCGTGCTCGACGACGGCGTGGCGCAGCAGTGCGAATCCGAGGGCGCCACCGGGCTCTCTCGCGCGCAGTCATCGGCGCTGTCGATCATCGACGGACTTGGCGCCGGAGACCGTGCGGCACTGGTGCTCGCGGGAAGCGCGGAGTCCGGTCCGCGCCGCGCCGTGTGGCCACCGACTGCAGACCTCGAGCGCGTGCGCGATGCGGTGCGGTCGGCGACGGCGACGCACCTGCCCTCGCGCATCCCCGATGCGATGCGCATCGCAGCCGCACCGGAGGCGGATGCGCGCGGCGGCGATGCGAGACGCCGTCGCGTCATCGTGGTGTGCTCGGACCACCGCGAAGGAAGCTGGGGCAGCGACGGTCGTGCCGGTCCGGCGCCGGCCGGGGACGCGCCGCCGGAGATCCTTGCGGTGGCGACAGAGCCTTCCGAGGACGATCCCCAGAATGTGGCGTTCATGTCGGTGGCGCCGATGCCGCGCGGACCGTCCACCCCGGATGGCACGCAGTCGATCCGCGCGACTCTGTCCAGGAGCGCCTCGGCGGCCACAGGCGCACGCACGCAGGACATCTCGGTGGAGGCCGGCATCGCGGCATCGAGGGCGGCTGTGCCGTGGGCAGAGGGACAGCGCGAATCCTCGGCGGATGCGATGCTCCAGTGGCCCGCGCCGCTCGACGCGGATGCAGGAGTTGGCCATGCGCTCACGGTCTCGCTCGAGGGCCGCGATGCGCAGCCCGCCGACAACGTCCGTCACCTGGTGATGGACGCGGGCGGCACGCTACGGGTCGTCGTCATCGACCAGTCCGGCGATTCTGGTGCATCCGACGGGGCGATCGAGGGTGACCGCGGCGTGCGGTGGATCTCCCGCGCGCTGCGTCCGGTGGATGACGCCGATGTGTCTGTCGAGACGGTCGACCCCTCATCGCTCGGGGCCAGGACGCTGCGCGAAGCGGATGCGGCGGTGGCGCTGCGTCCTGACCTCCTCGATGCCGCGTCAAGCAAGGCGCTTGGCGACTTCGCGCGTGCCGGCGGAGTGGTGGTCGTGTTCCCGCCGCCGGCGCGCATGGCGTCGTCGTGGGCGGATCGCATGCTCGCCGAGGGCGGACTCGCATGGACGGTGTCGAGGGAGCCTCGCGAGGAGCCGGGCGGTGCGGGGCTCGCCTCGGAGCAGCCGCGCTCCACGCTGCTGTCGCAGCTTGCTCCAGAGCTGCGTGACCTTGCGAGCCCCGTGGTGATCACGCGTCGCCACACCATCGAGATGCCGCCGTCATCGGGCGAGACGCTGCTCGCGATGCGCGACGGAAGCGTGCTCGCGGCATCGGCCCCGGTGGGCCGAGGCATGATCGTGATCGTCGCCGTGGCCCCTGAGGTGTCGTGGTCGTCGATGCCGGTCAAGCCCATCATGGTGCCACTCATGCAGGAGGTGATCAGGCAAGGCGCTGCGATCGCCTCATCGGCGCGGCGTGTGCGCACAGGATCGATCCGCGTCGAGCCCCCGTCGGCGACCTTCGGTGGAGGCCAGCTGCGGATGCTCGACTCGCCGCTGGGCATCCCCGTCTCGCCTGATGGCTCGCTGTCGGAGCCGCTGCTGCGACCGGGCTGCGCAGAGATCGCCGATGCGTCAGGACGCCGTGTGGCCCTCTACGCCGTGGACATCGAGCCCGAGTGGGCGTCGTGCACGCCGACGGGCCGCACGTCGGTGGAGCAGCGGATGGCGGCAGCGGTGCCTGCGCGGGTCACGGTTGGACCGGTGAGCGAGCTCCGGGCCGCGATCGCAGCATGGCGCGGCGACAGGGTTGGTTCCTCCTCTGATGCCGACGAGCCCGCGGCGCCTCAGGGCATCTCGCTGGCGTGGATCGCCTTCGCCGTGGCCATGGCGCTGGCGCTGGCGGAGATGGCGATGGGACGCGCGGCATCGCATGTAGGGGCGACCTCGGCCTCCGCAAGGAGAGTGTCGTGATGGCCGCGCTTGCGCTTCCTCAGTGGGCTCATGCGCCAGCGTGGCGATGGTTCATGGGCATCGACTCGATTCCCGCTGACGCGAAGGACATCACGCTGTCATGGCAGTCGCCGATGCCTCCGTGGGCCATGGCCTGCTGCGTGCTTGGCGCTGGGGCCGCGGCGTGGCTGACCTACCGCACGGTTGCGGCGTCGCGGCGTGCGGCCGTGGCGCTCGCGGCGCTGCGCACCCTCCTGCTCCTGGCGCTTGCCGCATGTGTCGCCGGACCGCAGTGGACGCACACGGTCCGCGAGCTCGAGCGCGACAGCGTGGTGGTGCTCGTCGACCGGAGCCGAAGCATGCAGGTGACTGACGGGCCCGCATCGCGCGATGCCGCGGCGCAGGACATGCTCGGCGACCCGGTGTGGGAGCGGCTCGCGCAGGAGCGCGCGGTGGAGTGGCTTGGGTTCCACGGCACTCCCGTGACCTTCGATCCGCGTGCGCCGGGGTCGCCGGAGGGTTGGGCCACGGACATCGCAGCGGCACTCATGGCGGCCCAGCGCTCGACGGGCGGGCGTCCGCTCGCGGGCATCGTGCTGGTCAGCGATGGGCGCTCGCAGAGGCCCGTGCCTCGCGAGCTGCTGCGCGACCTCAGGTCGAAGTCGATTCCCGTCCTGGTGCTTCCAGTCGGGTCGGCGGATCCGGTGTCGGACATCGCGGTCACCGATGCGGAGGGTCCGGCCCGCGCATTCGTGAGGGACCAGGTGCCGGTGAACGCCGTGGTGCAGGTGCGCGGGCGCACGCCAGAGTCGTCCATGGTGGTCGAGCTTGTGGATCTCGATTCGGGACGCGTGCTCGATGCACGCACCATCACGCCCGGCGAGTTCGAGGACGGGCGCATCGAGACGACGCTGGTGTCGAGCCCCACAGATGCAGGTCGCGCGCGCTGGTCGGTGCGCGTGCGCCCGTTCGATGCCGACGGTCCCCGTGACCTCTCGCCCGGGAACGACGAGCGCAGGGTCGACGTGGAGCTCGTGGACCGTCCGCTGCGCGTGCTCTACATCGAGGGATACCCCAGGTGGGAGTACCGCTACCTCAAGAACATGCTCGTGCGCGAGCCGTCGGTGGAGGCCTCGGTGATGCTGCTGTCGGCAGACCGGGACTTTGCGCAGGAGGGCAACGCGCCGCTCTACCGGCTCCCGCAGACCCGCGAGGAGTTCAGTGCCTACGACCTCGTGATCCTTGGCGATGTGCCGGCGGGCGCGCTGTCGCCGACGCAGGTCTCGGAGATCGCCGCCGCGGTGTCCGAGCGCGGCGCTGGCCTGCTGTGGCTTGCGGGCGAGCGGTCCACTCCGGTGAGCTGGCGCGGCACCGCACTCGAGGACCTCGTGCCGATCAGGATCGCGTCGGCGGTCGAGCGCATCGACGAGCCGGTGTCGCTGGCGCCCACTGGAGCGGCGCGCCGGGCGGGAGTGATGAGGCTCGGTGACGGCAGCGCCGAGTGGCCGAGGTCGCTCGCGGAGCTCGAGTGGGTGCAGCGCATCGACAGCGCACAGCTCAAGCCCGCGACCGAGGTGCTCGCGCGTGCGGTGGGCGCATCTGGCGGCGAAGGCTGGCCTGCGGTGCTCTCGATGCGCTTCGGGTCGGGCCAGGTCATCTATGTGGGCACCGACGAGACGTGGCGCTGGCGACGCGGTGTCGGGGAGACCTACCAGGAGCGCTTCTGGCTGCAGCTGCTGAGGTTCCTCGCACGGCACTCGGTGGATTCCGGCGGGCGCGTGGCGGCGCTCGAATCGGATGCGCGCATCGTGGAGGTGGCGCGGGGGACTGTGCTCCGGCTGGTGATCACGGATGCGAAGGTGGCCGAGGCCGTGGGCGATGATCCGGTGGAGGCGCGCGCGGAACGCATCGATGGCGGTGCCGCGGAGGTCATCCAGCTCCGGCGCAGCTCTGGCGCTGGCGAGGCGGTGTGGTCCGCGACATGGGCGCCCGACGAGCCGGGCGCATGGCGTGTCCGCGTCGAGGACAGCCGTGTGGGCCAGGCCGAGACCCTGATCGAGAGCGTGCGCGGCGACCTCGAGTCGGCGGACCCGTCCACCGATCATGCGCAGCTCAGGGCGATCGCGGAGTCCACCGGCGGCGTCGTGCTTGCGCGCGATGGGCTCGATGCGCTTCCAGACCTGATCCCGCGTCGAGCATCGGACAGCGCCCAGTCGACCACGGACCCGCTCACCAGGAGCCCTGCTGCGCTGTGCCTCCTCATTCTGCTGCTTGCGGCGGAATGGACTGGTCGCCGGGCCGTTCGGCTCGCGTAGGCTTCGTGACGTCCGATGACCCACTTCACCGCCGCATTCGAGCGGGCCGCGCATCGGGTGCGCACGGTGCTGGTTGTAGAGCGGCTCAGCTCGCTGGGCGCCCTCGCGCTGGCACTGGCGTGCGCCTTCATTCTCATGGACCTGCTGCTGCGGCTGCCCGCGCCCCTGCGCGCGCTGCTGCTGGCCGTGTGGGCAGGTGCAGTGGCCTGGACGCTGTGGCGGCGCATCCGTCCCGCGTGGAGGATGCGCATCTCGCCGGTGTCCATCGCGCTCAGGGCGGAGGACCGGATGCCTGCCATGAGAGGTCGCATCGCGGCAGCGCTCGAGTTCGCATCCGCGAGGCGCACCAGCGGCGCGCCTGAGTCGCCCTTCGAGGCCGCGGTCGTCGACGGGGTCGTGCCGCACGTGAGCGATCGTGACATCATGGGGGTGATCGATGCTCGCCCGTGCCGGCGGCGCGTGGTGCGGCTGGCGGCGATGGTCCTCGCGGCCATCGGCATTGCGGTGGCCGCGCCGTCGACGACCGTGGTGGGCATGCAGCGCCTCTTCATGCCATGGACCGTCGCCGAGTGGCCCGCGCGCACCGGGCTCGAGAGCAGGACCGATGTGCGCCACCATCCGCGTGGTGCGGCGCTGCCGCTTCGCGTGGATCTCACGCGAGGCGATGCCGCGCGCGAGCGTGTGTGGGTGCGCATCAGGCGCATGAATGCGAATGGGCTCTTCGGCGCGTGGGAGGAGTCGCTCGCGGTGCGCCAGTCGGGCGCGCGCTTCGAGCGGCTCGTGGAGCCTGGCGAGCGTGCGGTCGAGTTCCAGTTCCGCACGGCGGATGTCTCGACCGATGTGCAGCGCGTCGACATCGTGGAGCCCCCGGCGCTGGCGTCGGCGCGTGCGACAGTCACGCCACCGAGCTACGCGCGCGATGCGGTGCCTCCGCGCGAGCAGGATCTCGGTGGCGCGACCGGCTCGCGCGGCCGCATCGCGGATCCCGTGGTCGAGGGCTCGCGGGTCACCGTGACGATGCAGCCGTCGCGCGCGGCATCGCCGCCGGATGCGGTGTCCGATCCGGATGCGTTCGCGGCATGGGTCGCATCGACATTCTCGATGAAGGGGCAGGACGTGACGCCTGACGTGCGCGTGACGGATGGCGCGGCCGGCGCGCCGCAGTGGGAGGTCGCGTGGGAGGCGTCACGCGATGCATCGCTCTCTGTGACGCTCCGCGACCCCGACGGCGTGACGAACGTCGAGCCGATCGCGGTCGACGTGTCGGTGGTGGCGGACCGCCCGCCTGAGGTGGTCGTCACTGAGCCTGCGGCGGACGAGACGGTGCTCCCCACCGCCATCGTCCCTGTGCGCGTCGAGGCGCGTGATGACCTGGCGGTCGGCGCGCTGCGTGCAGATGTGGCGCTCCGGGAGACCGTGACGCAGGTCGCCTCCTCGACGTTGACCGCAGGCCAGCGTCAGGCACGCGCCGATGGTGCGCTCGATGTCGGATCGACGGGCGCTGCGCCGGGCGATGTGCTCGAGCTCTCCGGGGTCGCATCGGACATTCGCATGGTCGGCACAGGAGCTGATGGCGTGCGGAGCGTGCCTCGCCGGCTGCGCGTGATCTCCGGATCCCAGTTCGACGAGGAGATGCGCGCCGCGCTCGCGGCGCTGCGGCAGTCGGCGATCCGTGCGGACGAGCGCCAGCGCGCGCTGGTCGAGCGCGAGGATGCGCCAGGCGAGCTGGTGCGGCCGCAGGGCGAGCTCAGCGAGCGGCTTGCCGGGCTCGAGCGCACGGTGACCGGCATGAGGTCGCGCCTCTCGCGAAACCGCTCCGGCGACGACGCGCTCCGCAGCGTGCTCGATGCCGCAGAGGATCTCGTGGCGGAGGCTGCGGCTCGGTCGAACGAGGCCCGCGAGGGCATGCAGGGCGCGGCCGAGTCGGCGCAGGCTGCGCAGGGTGCGGAGCGTTCGGGGGATTCCGCTGGCGCTGCGCGCGCGAAGGCATCATCCGAGCGTGCGGTGGCCGAGGCGCGGGCGGCCCAGGAGGCGGTGCGGGCCGAGCTCGAGGATCTCGCGCAGCTCCTTGACCGTGACCGTGACGCGTGGGCTGCGGGCCGTCAGCTCGAGAAGGTGACGGAGTCGCTCGCGAAGGCGGATGCGGCGCGTCGCGCGGCTGGGGCACGCACGGCCGGCCGTGCGCGCGAGGAGCTCGGTGCGGCGGAGGTTGCCGAGCTCGACCGCGCCGCGCAGGCCGCAGAGGACGCGGCACGCGCAGCGCGCGAGGCGATGGAGTCGCTCGCCGAGCGCGCGGAGCGCGTGAAGTCGGCCGACCCGGTGCGTGCGGAGGCGCTGCGCGCCGCGGTCCGCCGGGGCGAGGAGGGATCGCTCGAGTCGCGCACCGAGCAGGCGGCGCAGTCGACCCGCGAGAACAGGATGGACGAGGCGAGCCGCGCGAGCGCGCAGGCGGCCCAGACCGTGCAGCAGATGATGTCGGAGCTGGCCGACGACGAGCGCTCGCGCACCGAGACGCTGCGGCGTCGCCTCGCCTCGATGCTCGAGGCGCTCGAGGGACTTCTCTCCCGTGCGGAGAGCGCGCAGCGTTCCACGGATGCGCTCGCGCCTGACGCGCAGGCTGCGGAGGCCGAGGCGCGTGGGGCCGGCACCCTCAACCAGCAGGCGCTTGCGGTTGCGGATGAGGGCCGCGCTGGAGGGCCGAGCATGCAGCGCATCGTGCGCACGGTGGAGCGGGGTGCGGAGAGTGCGGGTCGCGGCGCCGTGGCGCTCCGACGGGCACCGCCTGCAGTGGCCGATGGCGCCGGTGCGATCGCGCGAGCGACGACGCTCTTCCGCGAGGCACGTGACCTGGCCCGCACCGAGGAGCGCCGCAACGAGGCGCGTGACCGGGAGCGTCGGGTGCGTGCGCTGGCCGAGGCGTACCGTGCCCTCGCCGACAGGCAGGAGGGCGTGGTGGTGGCGGTGACGGCCCTCGCGCAGCTCGACGCGCCTGCAGCGCGCGACCGCCGCAGGATCATGGAGGCTCGGCGTGCCGGTGTGGAGCAGGAGTCGGTGCGCACGGCGGCGCGCGCCCTTGCCGAGGGCAACGAGGATGTCCGCGCATCCGAGGTGCTGATGAACTCGACCGATGCGCTTTCGGATGCCGCATCCCGCGCCGCTGCCGACCTGCGCGACGGCACGGCGCGCGCGCAGACTGCAGCGGAGTGCGCCGATGTGCTGCAGATCCTGCGCGGACTTGCGGCAGCGCTCGCGGAGCAGGCGCAGGCGAGGAACCCATTTGAGGACGCGCAGGCGCAAGGTGGCGATCAGGCTGGCGGCGGAGGCGGCGGAGGCGAGGGCGAACCTGATGAGCCTGTGGTGCCGCCAGTCGCGGAACTCAAGGTGCTGAGGGCAGTGCAGCAGGGACTCGCGGAGCGCACCCGCGCTGTGGGGTCAGGCGACCTCCCCGCAGAGATGCTCGAGACCGTGGCACGCAGGCAGTCGGACATCGCCGCGCTCGCCGAGAAGGTGCGCGAGGAGATCGAGCGTCGCATGAAGGAGCAGAGGCAGCGCGCGGGACCATCGATGGAGCAGGTTCCCGAGGGCGGATCGGGCGGTGCGCGCGAGGGCCAGCCAGAGGGCGCTCCAGAGCCTGGTGACATGCCGGATCTGGCGCCGCGACGTGCCCCCGTGCCGTTGCAGCGAGGTCCTGCCGCGATCGCACCGGCGATGCTGGGGCTGCAGGGCGCGGCGCCTCCCTCAAGCGGCCAGCCATCGGATGGGCCAGCAGGCGGTGCGGCCGCATCCCCGCCACCCAAGAGCCTCGACGAGCTGCTCGGCATCGGCGGCGCCAAGGGTGGCTCCGGCGAACAGCCGGCGGGTGACGATGCCGCACGTGCGGCGGCGGAGGCTGAGCGTGCAGCGCGCGAGCGTCTTGCGAAGGTGCTCAACGACGATCAGATGCGCGACCTGATGCGTGAGGTGGTGGCCGGCATGCGCCGCAGCGCCACGCTGCTGGACGGCAAGGAGAGCGGCACCGCCGTGCAGCGCGTGCAGGCCGAGACGATCGCACGGCTTGATGCGCTGATCGAGAGCGCGCAGCAGCGACAGCAGCAGCAGCGGCAGCAGCAGTCCTCGTCGAGCTCGTCCTCGAGTTCGCAGTCGCAGTCCTCTGGCCAGCCGCAGGACCAGAGGCAGGGCCAACCGCAGGGCACAGAGGATGCGGAGCGAGAGGCTGCGCGCCGCGCCGCAGAGGAGGCGCGACGGCGCGCGGAGGAGCAGGCTCGTCGAGAGGCAGGCGCCGCTGGAGATCCCCAAGGCGGCACGCCGGAGGTCGATCCTGCAGAGGCGGCTCAGGGCGGTCCGCTCGAGCAGTCCGAGGCGGAGTGGGGACGGTTGCCCGCGCGCACGCGCGAGGCCGTGCGCCAGGGGCTGAGGGAGAAGATGAGCACCACCTACAGGTGGTGGACCGAGCAGTACTACAGGCGCATCGC
>VERO01000032.1 GCA_018882625.1 Phycisphaerales bacterium
CCGCCTCGAGCAACGTGCGCTCCGACAGCGGCGTACGAGGATCGATGGCCGCGAGCGCGTGCCATGCGTCGCGCACCGCACCGGAGTCTGCAGCCGCGAGTGCCGCGTTCAGGCGCGTGACCGCAGCCTGGCGTGCAGGATCCTCTGCTGCGGCGCCCGCGCCCGTGTCGCTGCGCGCACCACGGGCCGCGCCGCCAAGGCGTGTCGATGCGACGAGCGCCGCAGTGTCTGCGGACGCGCTCGCCCAGGGACCGCCGGCAGTGCCGCGCACCGCGGCGCGCATCGCCTGCCTGCGCCGCCACTGAGTCCACATCGCAAAGAGGTCCATCTCCGTGCGCGGGAGCAGCCGTGTGGCCAGCAGGAGGATCGCCACCCCCAGTCCCCACGCGTAGCCCACGAGATGCGCTGCGTACGCGACGGGCTCGCGGGATCGGCCAAGGAAGTTGAGCCCCTGGTTGAGCGCATCGATGGCCACGTAGATGCCGACGAACAGCAGGCTCGGGACCTCGTAGATGCCGATCAGGAAGAAGATGACGAGCACGCGGACCGTGCTGCGCGGGAAGAGCGCCGCGAATGCTCCGGTAGCGCCCGCAACGGCACCGCTGGCGCCGATCATCGGGTTGCTCGACACCATGCACTGGCCGAGCGCGGCCACCGCTCCGCCCACAAGGTAGAACGCCGCAAACCACCATGGGCCGATGCGGCCCTCGACGGAGCGGCCGAACACCCACAGGAAGATCATGTTGAAGGCAACGTGCGCGATCGACGAGGGATCGTGCAGGAACTGGTAGGTGAGCGGCTGCCACCACCGGAAGTCTGAGCGGGTCGCCGTGAACGCGCCCTTCACCAGCGCCGCCTCGGCCCAGGGTGCTCCTGCACGCAGCCCGATCGTGACGGCCGCGTAGGCCAGCGCGGTGACCAGGATGATCAGGAGGGTGGCGACGGGAAGCCTTCGCGGATCCCGGTCGGAGCCCACGGGAATGAACATGATGTGCCTAGGATAAGAGTCCCGGCTCACGCTATCGTGGTCGGTCTTCACAACCTGACGAGTTCCCCTGGAGACGGATGATCCCATGACCACTGCCGCTGCGCCCATGACACCCTCCGCACCATCCCTGCCGTTCCGGGACAAGGGGCTGGCCAACACCGTGGCCGCGGAGACGCAGATGTCATTCATCGATGGCGCCAAGGGCGTGCTCGAGTACGTCGGCATCGACATCGACTCCCTCGCCCGCCAGTCGACCTTCGAGGAGACCGTCTTCCTGCTCTGGAACCGCCGGCTGCCCAAGGCTGCGGAGCTTCAGGCCTTCTGCGCATCCGTCCGGTCCGAGTACGAGGTCGATGCGCGCGTGCACGACATCGTCCGCGCCCTCCCGCGCTCGACGCCGCCGATGCATGCGCTGCGCACGCTCGTGTCATGCCTGGCGCATTTCGACCGCGAGGCGGACGAGAACAGCCCTGAGGCGAACCGGCGCAAGGCGCTGCGCCTGCTCGCCAAGACGCCGACGCTCATCGCGATGTTCGACCGTCACCGCAAGGGCAAGCCCTTCATCGCGCCCGACCGTTCGATCGGCATCGCCGAGAACTTCCTGTGGATGCTCAACGGCGCCCGCCCGACCGAGGCGATGTCGCGTGCGCTGGACATCTGCCTCGTGCTGCATGCCGACCACGGGCTCAACGCGTCCACCTTCGCGGCACGCGTGACCGTCGCCACGCTGTCGGACATGTACTCGGCCATCACCACTGCGGTGGGCACCCTCAAGGGGCCGCTGCACGGCGGCGCGAACCAGGAAGTGATGGAGATGCTGCTCGAGATCGGCGACATCTCCAAGGTCGACGACTACATCATGGGCAAGCTCTCGCGCAAGGAGCTCGTGATGGGATTTGGCCACCGCGTCTACAAGGCGTATGACCCGCGTGCGGGCTTCCTCAAGACGTTCGCCAAGCAGGTCGCCACCGACACAGGCAACATCACGCTCTACGACATGAGCCGCCGCATCGAGGAGATCATGGCGCGCGAGGTCTCGGCCAAGGGCATCTACCCCAACGTCGACTTCTACTCGGCGACCACGTACTACTCGCTCGGCCTCGACCTCGACCTCTTCACCTGCATCTTCGCGATGAGCCGCGTCGGCGGATGGGCGGGCCACTGCATCGAGCAGCTCGAGGCCAACAGGCTGATCCGCCCTCAGGCGGACTACGTGGGTCCCCACGGCGTGAAGTACGTCGCCATCGCGCAGCGCTGAGCGCGTGCCGCGCGGCTCAGCTCGCCTCGATCACGTCGCCCTCCTGCACTAGGGGCAGGGGGCACGATGCGGGATCGAAGTCGTCAGGTGCGTGGATCAGCCTGATCTTGCGCCTGATGCGCTCGGGAAGCGCCAGCAGGTCGGCCACCGGAGTGTGGAACGGCGGCGGGCTGGTCTCGTGCACGACCACGCCGCACTCGCACAGCCAGTCGACGTGAGCGGGCTCGAACCCAGTGTCTCCGCTCCATCCGATGCCGACAGCGCCGTGCCGCAGCCGGAGGCCGATGGTGGGGATCATGTGGGTGGTGATCCGGCAGTCGACCTGCATGCCCGCGACCCATGCCGCAGTGCCGGGCACAAGGATGCGAGGCTCGAAGTACTCCTCAATCGTCACCGTGCCGCCCTGGTCCATCGATGGGGCCAGCCTTGACCACATGCGCTCCATCACTGGCGCGGCGGCATGCAGCCGAGGCTTGCGCCGTGAGGTGTCCTGCCTGCGCAGGAGCCAGTGCGTGAACGCGAAGGCCTCGAGGCCATTGGCATGATCCCCGTGGAGGTGCGTGATCACCACATCGTGTATCGACGCCGGATCGAGCGCGATGCCGGAGATGGCGCTCGCCTCACGCAGGACCCTGTGGATCGGGTCAGGGCAGTCGATCATCACGAGTCCCTCCGGCGCGACCGCCACGGCGGAGCTCCCGAAGTGGCGCTCCGAGAAGGCATCCCCACTGCCGGTGATCACGATCCTGAGTGCCACGCCGCAAGACTATGCGACACGTGCGGCATGCGCGGGTCGGCGCAGGTGCGCGGTGCGGGTTCCGGTTTGCCGATCGCGCCTCCAGACGGGATACTGTGCGGGTGCAGGGAGCGCCCCGCGCGACACGTCGGAGGCGGAGAGCGGTGGCGGCAGCTTCGGTGGCCGCGGGCTGTGCCGTCCATGCGGCGTCGGGGCAGGGCACCGGGTTCGACGCGGCGCAGCTCCAGCGGCAGCTCAACGTCGAGGATGCCGAGCTGAGGCAGGCGTTCTTCTCGTCGACGCCCATCGCGGAGAGGCTGCTCGTCGACTACGGCGGCACCTTCCGGTACGCCTTCAACGTCATCCAGACGCCGCAGAGCGAGAACCAGATCCTCAACGTCTTCGACCTCCGGCTCTTCACGCGCGTCGAGCTCGATGGCGGGCACCGGTTCTTCGGCCGCTTGCGGTTCCAGTACAACGCGTGGGACTACCTCGACACGCGGGGCATCGGCGTCGACTCGACCGAGCAGGACTGGCAGGACCCGATCGGCGAGATCTACTGGTACGAGTTCGACTACGCCGGCCTGATGGCCGCGCAGTCCGGCCGCAGGCCCGACTTCAACGTCAACATGAAGGTCGGTCGGCAGTACGTGATCTGGGGCCAGGGCCTGGCGCTGAGCACCTACATGTATGCGCTGATGGGCGAGGTGTCCGCCGGCCAGTGGAAGGTCGGCGCGATGTACGGTGTCACGGCCGGGCATGACACGGTCGACTGGGACCTGTCGAGGCCCGGGTTCGACGAGGACACCGACCGCAGGTACTGGGGCGTGCGCATGGACTTCTCGGGCTTCACCGGGCACCGGCCGTACGCCTACGTGCTTGGCCAGACGGACGGGAACGCAGGGCAGGTCGCGGACCTGCCGCCAGGCTTGGGCACGTTCCCGACTGAGTTCAACTACCGCTCGTACTACGCGGGCCTCGGATCCACCGGATCGATCAGCACGAACCTGGTGTACCGGGGAGAGGTTGTGTACGAGTGGGGAGCCACCGAGACGGATCCGGTCGACCGTGCGGACCCGACCATTGCGGTGGCGCAGGAGATGGCGAACGTGTCGGCGTGGGCTGCGCTTGCAGGCCTCACATGGCTGGCGCTTGACCCGAGCGACACGCGCGTGGACTTTCAGGCTGTCGTCGGCACCGGAGACGACGAGAGGCTCGACGCGGGCAACACCTTCGGAGGCATTCCGCCAGGACGCACTGACCATGCCTTCAACTCGCTCGGGTACGTGAACACGGGGCTCGTGCTCGCGCCTGAGATCACCAACCTGTTCTGTCCGTCGCTGGGCGTGAGCACCGCCCCGTTCGCGGGCATCGAGTCGCTCAAGCAGCTCCGTGTGGGCGCGACTGTGTTCGGCTTCCTCAAGGTCGACGGCGACGCTCCCATCTCGGTCTTGACCACCAACGGCACCAATCTCATCGGCTCGGAGATAGACCTCAGCCTCGAGTGGCGCATCATGAGCGACCTCGACATCAACCTCCGGTACGGCGCGTTCATCCCCAACGTGGCGGCATTCGAGGGACTCGCCGATCAGGGCAACATCCGGCAGTTCGTGTACGTGGGGGTGACCTATGCATTCTGACCGTGCATGGCTCGGCGCATCACCCGTTGCACGGTGCCGCGCATGCCTGCGATGCGCTGCCGTGGCGTGCGCCGCGCTCATGGCCGGATGCGACCGCCAGCTCGCGGAGACGTCGGTGACCGACCGGTTCGCGCGTCCGGAGCAGGAGCTCGACCACACGGAGGCGCTCGAGTCCCGGCTCCTGACGACCAACAATGACATGCTGCATGGATTCTTCGTGTTCGCGCTCGGCGAGGACCCCTGGACGACCTACGCGCAGCGCGTGATCGACGCGAGGACGCGCGGGTGGCTGCCGGAGGGCTGGCGCGAGCCAGCCAACGAGAGCGCCACGGTGGGGCGCATGGCTGCCATTGCGGCCCACATCGTGAAGATCCGCGGTGGGCTGACCTTCACGATTCTCGGACCTACGCCCCGGTATGCTCTCCGTGAGCTCATTTATATGGACATCCTGCCAGCGCGCACGGAGAACCAGTCCCTTTCGGGGCTTGAATTCGTAGATTTCTTGAACCGTCTCAGCAGGATTGCACCTTCGGAGGGTGGCGCGTCCCAGTTGGTGCGGGATAGCGCCGTTCCCCGCCGACCGCCCCTTCCGCCCGCGGGAAGGTCCGAACCGACATTGCCAGAGCAGACCCCACGATGACCCACAGCCCCACACACATCTTCATCGCATCGGCATCGACTGCAGCACTTTCGCTGTCGATGCTGGTCGCGTCGGTGGCGTCGGCGCAGGAGTCCGCGCCTGATGCGGCCGCAGCGCCTGCCGGGTCGTCGTCGGGCGCACCGTCGCAGGCCTCAACGCCGGACGCTGCGCCGCTCCAGGCTCTCGTCACATTTGTATCGGGCAAGGCGCGCTGGCGACCGTCGGCGGATGCGGAGTGGAAGGATGCGGCCGTGGACGATGTGCTCTCGCCGGGCGCTGAGGTCCGCACAGGCATGCGTTCGCGCGTGCAGCTGAGGATGAAGAACGCGTCCGTCCTCATCGACTCGAACTCGAACTTCGCGCTGCCCACGATCCAGCAGGAAGGTGACGTGCTGCGCACTGTCGCGGCGGTGCGCTCGGGTCGCGCCGACTTCAAGGTCGACAAGGTCGGGCTCCAGAACGACTTCAAGGTTGTGACGCCAAGCTCCACGCTTGCCGTGCGCGGCACGGAGTTCTCGACTGTCGCAGGTCCGCTCAAGGGGGTCGAGATTGTCGGCGCCAGGACCAACCTCATGCGTGCCATCGAGGTGCGCTATGAGGCGACCAGCCAGACGGTCGAGCTCTCAGGCGGATACGAGGCCAAGAGCACGTCCGATTCGCCGCTGCCGACCGAGAATTCGCTCGGCAGCACCTTCAATGCACCCCAGTCGGGCATGGTCGTGAGCAAGGAGGAAGCGCAGCAGGGTGCCCTTGCGGGGACGAGCGCCCCCCAGACGCAGCGCCAGGCGACCACGACGGTCGCGAGTGTCACGCAGGTGAAGCAGGACATTCAGGCCGCTGCTGACGGCGAGTCGGGCAGCAGCACGATCTCGCTCGTGATCGACATCGCTCGCGCAGCGAGCCTTCGTGCGGAGGCCGAGAGCCTCGCGAGGTCCATGATCGGCACGGACGCGAATCCGGGTCCGCTGGTGCTGGCGCGACAGGCTGCGGCCGCTGCCCAGGCGAGCTACCAGCACGCGCGCGACAAGGCCGGCGAGTACGACCAGGCGCTCGCGAGCGCGCGCACTCACGCGCAGGAGAAGCTGACGGAGGCGCTTGGAGCGCTGCGGTCGGCGCAGGATGCGACCGCAGGCGCCGGTGGCTCGCGCGACGGCGTCCGCCAGTCGGGCCTGGAGGCCTTCCGCCTGTTCACTGAGCAGTCGACGTCTCCGCTTCCCGACACCACAGTGATCGAGTCGGCGATTGACCAGGCACGTGCGAGTGAGCAGGCTGCCGTGGCCGGGGCCGGATCCGTAGCCGCGTTTGCCGCGCCGGATGGAACCATCGCCACGCGGTCCAGTGAGATCGCGGCGCTTGCCGCGCATCTCGACAGCCTCGTGGGCCAGTTCAGCGCGCACCTCGCCGCACTGCAGTCGGAGTCTGCGGACACCGGTCAGCGGGCCGCGAACGTCGAAACTCTCCAGTCGCTGGTGGCGCAGGCGCACGCTGCAGTGCAGTCCCTGGCGGCCGGCAAGTCGGTGCCCCAGATCCAGCAGTCGGCACTGCTGTCGGCACAGGCCGCGGTGGATGCGCTCGCGCGCGCGACCGAGGCCGGGCAGCTCAGGACCGCTGCGTTCGCGCAGGCCGCGGAGATGCTCGAGCGTTCCAGCAGCGTGCTGCGCGGCGCCATCGCCTCGGAGGTGGCGGCGGCGAGCCAGGCAGTCGCCACGGTGGGCCAGCTCAGGCAGCTGTCAGGCGACGCGGCGGCGGTCGCGCAGGCCAGCATGGCGAAGATCGATGAGGCCATTGAGGCGATGTTCGATGCGCGATCGGGTCATGACGAGGCTGTTGCGGCGCGAGCCGCTGCCGAGGGATTCCGTGATCTCGCGAGGGCGCGCGAAGCCGCAGCGATCGTGCAGGCCGGCATTGCGGCATCTGCGCAGGTCTTCGTGAACGACCGGCGCAGCGAGGTGCTCAGCCAGCTCGAGATTGCGAATGAAGCCCTCAGGCAGAGCGAGATCCACGGCGAGGCGACATCGGAGCATGCGCGGCTGGTGTACGAGCGGCTCCTGGAGCAGAATCCCGACTACGCCGCGACGCGCGCCGACGCGGACAGCGCGGAGGACGCTGCCGATCGTGCTGACGAGCAGGCCGTCGTCGCAGAGGGTGCAGGCGGCGCCGCAGATCACGGGGCGACGCTGGCAGAGGGCCGCGTGGCGGATGCCGCATTCGCTGCGTCCGAGACAGAGTGGACGCGGCTGGTGGACGAGCCGGCGGGTGATGCTGAGGTGGCCGGTGCTGACGATGCTGCCACCGACGCAGGGCTTCGTGCCGCGGATTCAAGTGATGGTGCAACGCGTGCCGGACTCTCCGGGATCGCGGAGTGGGGCGGCGATGCGGCCGCTGCAGTGCTTGCGGCAGCCGACCTCGCCGCTCGCGCGCAGCAGCAGGCTGACTCTGCGCAGGCGGCATTCGACGCGGCGGAGGCGGCGCTCGTTGGCGCGCGTAGCTCGGCCGAGCGGGCCGTGTGGACGGCCGTGCGGAATGTGGCCGACGACGCGAGAGTCAAGGCCGATCAGGCGCTCTCCGCCGCGTTCGCCGCGCGCAAGGTGGCAGGCCGGGCGCTTGCTGAGGCATCTGCGGCGACTGCAGCGGTGGATTCGCTGCATGGGGCGCAGTCTGCGCAGCTCGCGCGGGTCGGCACCGACTCGGCGCGTGACTCCGCGTCTGAGAGCGGCGCGCAGCTCCTTGCGTTCGTCGATGCGCAGCGCGCGCTTCTGGAGTCCCAGTCGTCGGGCATGGCCCAGACGCTTCAGGCGCTTGGATGGACGCTCGCCGCGGCTGAGGTTGCGGATGCGGGGCAGGTCGCGCAGCAGTCTGCGGCCGGCGTAGCCACGCTGCTGTCTGGGGTCAATCAGCAGTTCACGGCGTTCAGGACGCAGGCGGAGGGTCCTGAGGGCGTGACCCGCGAGGACGTGCAGGGGATCCTGGCGACGCTGCTCTCGGCGCGCAACGAGTCCTTGGCGCTCGCGCTTGCCGGGGGTGCGGGCGCGGCGAGGTCAGGCGCGGAGATCGCGCAGCGGCTCGCGTCGCGTTCGGGCACTGATGCGGCATCGGCGCAGGGTCGCGCGGATGCGATTGCGCAGATCATCGCCAACGCGGCAGTGATCCTTGGCGTGCCGCAGGGGAGCATCGGCAGCGATCCCAAGTTCGCGCTGCTCCTCTCGATCGCTGAGGTTGCGGGTGACTGGGCGGATCGCGCTGGGGATCAGGCCCAGCTGGCAGGCTCGTCGGCGGACGGCGCATCGTCAAGCAGCGCGGCTGCCGATGCGGCGCTTGCATCGCTCGGGCTGGCCCCCGCGTGGGCGACTGGCGGGGTGGCCGCCGAGACTGGCGGCAGCCAGATGGGCACAGATGTCGCGACTGACGTCGCCGCGGCGGTGCAGTCGGCTGCATTCGGCCGCGATGCCATCATTGGCGCCTCGGCGCTCATCGCCTTCGAGGGCGCTGCATCGGCGACGGCGTCGAGCATTGACGCAAGCGAGCGCGGTTCGGTGCAGGCGAACGCTGCGCTCGCCGCCGCAACCGAGGCCCGTGACCTCGCACTCATGGCGGCTGCGGACCTTGGTTCGAGCGGCGAAGTCCGCACCACTGCGCTTGCAGACATCGCTGGCCTGAGGAGCGAGATTGAGGACCGGCAGGGTCAAGCCTCAAGTCAGGTGTCCGCCGCATCCGGCGGTCTCAACTCGCTGCTGGCCGCTCTCGACGAGGGCACTGCGACGCGTCTGGCGGCGCAGTCCATCCTCTCTGGCGTGGACAGCGCATCCGGGGTGGCGCTTGGCCTTGGTCAGCAGGCATGGGGATTCGGGCAGGACGCCGCAGGCCGCGGCGCGTCATTTGACGCGTCGCTGAACTCCCTTGGCATCACCCGCGCGCAGTTCGAGCAGATGCTGGCGGACATCGACGCGCCGGATGGCAGCCTCGCGTCGGCGCGCAGCGATGCTGAGGGCGCGAGGGCCAACTACGAGCGCATTGCGCAGCACGTCGGCCAGCTTCTTGCGGCCGCGCAGGCCGGCGAGAGCGTCGACATCGACCAGCTGCACCTTGCCGCGCTCTGGCTGCAGGAGCGCGCTGAGGAGGACCTGGCCTCGGTGCAGTCCGCGGTCGCCGGCGCAAGCGATGCGCGCGGCGAGGCGAGCGATGCCATCATCAGCTACGTGAACGCCACGTCCGAAGCTTCGGAGGCGGTACTCGCGTCCGCGCAGCAGGCGGCAAGCCTCGCCGAGAGCTTCCTGGCGCAGGTGCAGACGCTGCGCCGCGAGTACGAGGTGGGGGCCCGTGTCGGCGAGGCGCTCGGCGCCCGCGACGGCGCCGACCTGGCGCGTTCAACGGCCCTTGACCAGGCTGCGCAGGTGGCCGTCACCGCAGTGGATGCGTCAGCGGCGATCGGCCAGCACACGGCGGCGATCCACACGATGCTCGGTGCCGTTGCGGCCGCAACTGTGGCGCAGGACAGCGCCAACGATCGGCTTGGCGACCTTGAGGTTGCCCGCGACCTTGCGGACGGCGGCCTCTCTGCGCTCGTGGCCAGCCTCGGCTCCGGCAACCGGACTGCAGCGGGCACGGAACTGGGCACAGTGACGTCGCAGGTGTCGGTCGCGAGCGCTGCCGCGGCAGACGCCGATCAGGCTCGCGCAGACGCGCTCGCGGCCCTTGGCGGTTTCGGCACCGCGCAGGCCAGCGCATCTGGGGCGCTCGCGCAGATGGGTGACGTCGGCGCCGAGATTGCCGCCCAGCAGATTGGCCTGGCCTTGACGCAGTCCGCTGCCGAGCAAGCCGGGCTTGCCGCGCAGCAGGCCACGTTCGGGCTCGACGGCCTCGTGGATGCGGCTGGCACCGAACGCGCGGAAGCGCTTGGCGGCCATGCGCTGAGCATCAGCAACGAGGCGATTGCCCGCGCAAGCGACGCGATCGACCAGATCGTGCAGGCGCACGAGTCTCTGCTGGCGCTGCAGGGCAACCTTGCTGCGGTCGACATCACCGAGTCGTCCGCGCTCTCGAGCCAGGCCGCCGGCGTCACGCAGTGGGCAGAGCAGCTTGGGTTCGGGTCGTCGACGCTCGCCTCGCAGGAGTCCGCACGGGTTGCAGCCTTGGCTGAGGTCGCCACCAGCACCGTCGGCGCATATGACGCAGCGTTCCTTGCGGACTCCGCGCGCCAGGCCGCGCAGGATGCCAGCGCGAATGCGGCAGGCGCCGAGAACAGTGCGCGGATCGCACTTGATGAGCACCGCGCCGCCCTCGTCGGCGTCAACTACGAGCATGACGTGGCGCATGAGCAGCGCGGCGTGGCACAGGGCGAGTGGGTCACGGCGACCCTGTACCGCATCCAGGCAGGGTTCTGGTTCCAGCAGACGCTTGGGCACGTGAGCAAGGACAACGCGGTGCTTGCCGCATCGGCAGCTGGCGAGTCTGGCGAGAGCGCAACAGGCGCCACACTGGCGAGCGGACGTGCCGACTTCGCGGCAGGCCTTGCCGAGCAGGCGCGCGACAGTGCGTTCGAGTGGGCGAGGCTCGATGGACTGGCTGGTGCGGCGGCCGATGCCGCGGTCACCCTGGCGAATGGGCAGTCGCTTGCCGCCGCGGGTCACCTGTCACAGGTCGGGGGCGCGTCCAGTGCGGCTGACGCATTCGCCACCGCCGCTGAGCAGTTCGCGGCCATCGCAGCCACCGCCGCTGCGGGAGATGCATCTGCGCTCGCGCGCCAGGCCCACGACCGGGCCGTCGCGCAGATCGTCCTGGCCGAGCAGGCGCGGGACGCGGCCGAGGCCGCAGCGGCTGGCGCGCGCACGCACGCCAACAAGATCGTCTTTGGTGCGGTTGCGGCGAAGGCCAACCAGACCGCGAACCTTGCAGCGCAGGCGCGTGACTACGCGAACCAGGCGGAGCAGCAGGCGGCGGCGGCCCGTGCGGACGCGGCGTCCGCAGCGACCGCGGCCGCATCGATCGCGGGTGGACCGGGCTGAGTCCCGCGACTGGCGCGATCGGCTGCCGGATGCGACCATGCGCTGGTGAAGGTGCTCCGCAGCACAGCGTTCGTGACGGGACTGCTCGCCACGGTGGCGGTGTGGCTGGCCTCTGCGCTTGGCGCGTTCGACACCCTCGAGCTGCGCAGCGAGGACTCGCGCTTCCAGTCGCCGATGCGGCGCAAGGAGCCTCTCTCGGGCGAGATCGCGCTGGTCGCGATCGATGATGGCGCGCTCGCATCCATGGGGCGCTGGCCATGGCCGCGCACGTACCTGGCCTCTGCCGTCGACGAGCTCGCGCGCGCGGGCGCGCGGACGGTGGCGCTTGACGTGCTGCTGAGCGAGCCGGACAGCGCCAATGCAGGCGCGGACGATGCGTTGGCGCGGGCACTGTCCGCGAGCACTTCCCGCGGGGCTCCGCTGCGTGGCGTGGTGGGCGTGAGCGCCGAGGAGGATGAGCGCCTCACGGGCGTGTGGCAGCGCGCTGGAGGCGACCGCGAGCTGGCATCTCTGCTCGAGGTGCTCGGAGGCAACATCGACATCGAGCCTGCCGATGCGGCCGCCAAGGCGAACCTGTCCGCGGGGCGGCGGGAGTCCTTCCTGTCGCAGCCGATCCGATTCAAGCAGATGGCGGCGTGGCGTGTGCTCCGGCAGATGATGTCGAAGGGGCCGATGCCGTCGCTTGAGGACTTCATGCTCGTGCTGACCGGCGGCCGAAGCAACTTGGGATCCTTCGATGCGCGCATCGCCGTCGAGGAGATCCACGAGCGTGGCCGCGCGTGGGACGTGCTCAGGCGGCATCTCGGGACTGGGGCGGCGGTCACCTCGGGGGACATCTTCAGCGAGGTGTCTGGCGGGGAATCATTCGCCATCGAGCCGCCGGTGCCTGCGCTCGCGGCGGCGGCGAGAGGGGTGGGCGTGGTCACGAGCGACGGCTACGACGGCGATGGCACGAAGCGGCGGACGAGGGCGATCTGGATGGTGCCTGGCGGCAGGTGCGCGCAGTTCGGGCTCGCGGCGGCCGCGGCTCACCTGGGGCTGCCGCCGGACAGCATCGTGCAGGAGGATGCGCGCATCTCAGTCGGTGACCTCGAGCTGCCGGCCCGCAGCGGCACGATGCTGCTCGACTGGCCCTCATCGACATTCGAGAGCTTCGCCGATGTGGCGGGCGACGCGTCGGTCCGCCGCCCGACGATCTCCATCGCCGCGCTCATCAGCCTGGCGCGCCAGCGGCAGGTGCTCGCGGGCATCGAGCGGGAGCGCGACGAGTCCCTGCAGCGCGTGATGGCGCAGCTCGAGATGGATGCGCGCGCCGCGCACGACCCAACTGTGCGCGCGTCGGAGGCCGCCCGCCTGAGCGACCTGCGCATGGATGACAGGATCCCCCACGCGGTCGAGCCCGAAGTCGCCAGGTTCCTGGAGCTCGAGGAGAGCGCCGAGGGCGGCGCCGCACGTCTCGACGAGGCATCGGAGGACCTGAGGTCGCTGGTCGGTGACCGACTCGTGTTCCTCGGCTGGATCGCCTCTGGTGCCCTCGCGGACCAGGTCCCGACGCCCTACGGGCCGCGCACGCCCGGGGTCTTCGTGCATGCCGTCGCGGCGGACATGGTCATCGGCAGGCACTCGCGCTCGGTCGCCCCGGAGTGGGTGTCGCCGGCGGCGATTGTGGCGCTCGGCCTTGCCGCATCGCTCTCGGCAGCTCTTCTCGGCGGATTCTGGTCGTTCATCGTGACCGCAGGGATGGTGGCCCTGTGGTGGTTCGGCGCCGCGCGCATCTCCTTCGACGAGTGGTGTGTCCTGGTGCCGTTGGTGGCGCCGATGTCATCGCCGGTGGTGGCGTGGGCCGCCAGCACCGCGGCCGTCGCGGTGGCCAACGCGCGTGACCGGGCGCGCATCACGCGGCAGTTTGCGGCGCGCGTCTCGCCGCAGCTCGTGGCGCGCCTGGCGGGCGACCCTGACTCGCTTTCCATGAGCGGCGAGGAGCGCGAGATCACAGTGGTCTTCGGCGACCTTGCGGGGTTCACGGCCATCGCGGAGTCGCTCGGCGGCCCTGGCGTCGTGGCCACGCTGAACCTCTACCTGGGCAGGCTCGCCGACGAGCTCGTGAACCGGGGCGCGTACGTGAACAAGTTCCTCGGTGACGGGTTCATGGCGTTCTGGTCCGCCTTCGGCACGGAGCCCGAGCAGGAGCGGCTTGCCGCGGAGAGCGCGGCCGCATGCCAGGCTGCGGTAGATGAGCTTGGCGCCAAGGTGGAGCCCGGGGCGCCGCGCATCTCGCTGCGCATCGGCATCGCGACGGGCGTGGCGGTCGTCGGCGACTGCGGCGCACCGCCGCGGCTCAACGACTACACGGCGATCGGCGACGTCGTGAACCTCTCGGCGCGGCTCGAGAGCGCCAACAAGCAGTTTGGCACCAAGGTGCTGATGGACGGCGCGACGCGCGCCGGCATCGACCGCATCGCGGCGCGCACGCCAGGCGCGGCGATGCCGCGCATGAGGTGCCTCGGGCAGGTGGTGGTGGTGGGCCAGTCGCGCCCCATCGACCTGTACGAGGTGGTGGACGCCTCGGCCCAGGACGACTGGATCGCCGACACCGAGCGCGCGGTGCGCGCATTCCGCGAGCGTGACCTCGCGGGGAGCCGGTCGCTGTGGCAGGAGTTCGAGTCGCGCTGGGGCGCATCGAAGCTCTCGCAGGCGTACATCGCGGCGATCGACGCGGGCGACGGGGCGGAGGACGGCGTGCTCCGGCTGCGCGCGAAGTAGCGGTGTGGCCCCGGCGCCTATGCGCGGCGCCGCACGATCACGGCCGTGCGGTCGTCGGCGGTCGATGCCGCCTGGCTGAAGGCGAGCGCCCCCGCATCGAGCGCATCGAGGATCTCCGCGCACGGGCGGTCGCGCAGCGTGCGGACCACCTCGAGCACGGCGGGATCGCCCCACTGCGTCCCGTCGGGGCTCATCGCCTCGTAGTAGCCGTCGGTGAGCACCACGAGCAGGTCGCGCGGGTTCATCGTGACCGTCTGCGACTGCTCGCACGGGAACCCCAGGTCGATCACCCCGAACGGTGGGGCGTCGGTGTCGATGGGCTCGAAGCGGTCCTCCTCGTAGCGGTACACGAAGAG
>VERO01000277.1 GCA_018882625.1 Phycisphaerales bacterium
GCCCTCGACGATCTCGTCGATCCACCACTGGCCATGCTCATCGAGCTTGACGTGCGCGACGTGCGTGTCGCCGAAGAGATTGTGCAGGTCGCCGAGCGTCTCCTGGTAGGCGCCCACGAGGAAGGCGCCGATGAAGTACGGCTCGCCCTCGTGCGTGTCGTGCAGCTCGACGAACCGCTTGATGTCGTGGTCGTCCACGAAGCGGTCGATCTTGCCGTCGCTGTCGCATGTGATGTCCGCGAGCGTCGCCTTGCGCGTGGGGCGCTCGTCGAGCCGGTGGATGGGCATGATCGGGAAGAGCTGGTGGATCGCCCAGATGTCCGGGAGGCTCTGGAAGATGCTGAGGTTGCAGAAGTAGGTGTCCGAGAGCGCGGACTCGAGGTCGCCAAGCTCCTCGGGCGCCTCGTCGCCGAGCTCGCGGGCGCGGTCGCGGACCTTCGCGCAGGTGGCCCAGAAGAGCTGCTCCACGAGTGCGCGGTGCGCGAGCGTCATGTAGCCGACGGAGAAGAGGCGGAGAGCCTCGTCGCGCGCCTCGAGCGCATCGTGGTACTGCTCCACCAGCCGCCGGTCGCTGATGCTGCGCCACGTGTCCCACAGGTCGACAAGCGGACGCGGCAGCGGCTCCGCGCCTTCCGGCACGGCCGGCAGGCTCGCCGGAGGCTGGTGCCGGTCTGGCCTGTTCGCGCCGAGCGTGTCGAAGATCAGCACCGATTGCTGCGCCACCATCGCGCGGCCTGACTCGGTGACGATCGTGGGATGCGGCACGCCCTCCTCGTCGCACACCGACATGATCTTGTAGACCACGCTGCTGGCGTACTCGGGGAGCGTGTAGTTGGTGCTGAACTCGAAGCTCGTCTGGCTGCCGTCGTAGTCGATGCCCAGTCCGCCGCCCACATCGAGGTACTTCATGCCCGCACCCATCAGCGCCAGCTCGGTGTAGATGCGCGCGAGCTCGTTGACGCCGGCGTTCACCTGCCGGATGTCGTGGATCTGGCTTCCCATGTGGCAGTGCAGCAGCTGCAGGCAGTCCTGCATGCCGCGCTCCTTGAGGATGCCGAAGACCTCGAGCACCTCGGTGAGCGACAGGCCGAACTTGGCCTTCGCGCCCGAGGAATGGCGCCAGCGCCCCGCGCCGGGCGTCGACAGGTTCACGCGCACGCCGATCTTGGGGCGCACGCCGTACTGCTCCGACGATTCGAGGATCAGCCGCAGCTCCGTGATGTTCTCGATCACGGGGATGATGTTGCGCCCGAGCTTGGCGGCGAGCGTCACGAAGGCGATGTAC
Source organism: Phycisphaerales bacterium (assembly GCA_018882625.1). Classification (GTDB taxonomy): domain Bacteria; phylum Planctomycetota; class Phycisphaerae; order Phycisphaerales; family SM1A02; genus ZLKRG44. The sequence continues at coordinate 1,286 of VERO01000277.1, forward strand.
TTCTCCTCCTTGAAGCCGTTGCAGATGATGAGCCGGTCGGGCGTGTCGCAGGTCATCCCCATCACGGCCAGGAGCTCTGGCTTCGAGCCCACCTCGAGGCCGAAGCCGAGCGGGCCGCCGTAGCGGCGCACTTCCTCGACGACGCGGCGCTGCTGGTTCACCTTGATCGGGTACACGCCGCAGTAGTTGCCCTTGTAGCCGTTCTCGCGGATCGCCGTGCCGAATGCCTCATGCATGTCCTGCAGGCGGCGCTCGAGCAGGTCGCTGAAGTGGATGAGCACCGGCGTGCGCAGCCCGCGCTCGCGCATGCCCATCACGACCTCATGCAGGTCGATCTCCCGGCCGGGCGTGCGTGTGGGACGCACCACGACGTGGCCCTTCGCGTTGATGTCAAAGAACCCCTTGCCCCAGAGGCGGGTCTGGTAGATGTCAGCCGAGTCATCGATCGTCCACGCGGAGTCGAGCGTCGAGCGCGACGCACGCGCGCGCGCGGAGTCGGTTGGCGAACCGCCTGCTGCCGGCGTGGCCTGGACGGGCGCGGGACGGCTTGCGGAGGCGGCCTGTGATGCCGAAGACTGGGTTGTGCTCATCGTGGTGTCGGAGAGGCTCGCGGCTGGCGTTCCCACCAAAGGTCCCTCGCCGCGCGTGAAGCAGCAAGTGTACTCCGTGCAGGCGTGAAGGGAAGCAACTTGCGCGAAGATCGGTGCCGGCGCAGGCACGGCCGACTGCGGACACACTGATGCGCGGACGTTGGCAGGTTGCCTACCTTGAGGTGCCGTCGGGCTGCGTCCGGGTCCAGCGCGCAGGAGCCGGAGAGTTGGGGGCCTCCAGCGCCATCATGGCCGTTGCGGTGCCGAAGGCGGCGGATCGCGCAAACACCCGGTCGTTCCAGGTGCCTTCGCATGACCGCGTCGCCCACATCAGGGCCGCGACCTTGCGCCGGCACTCGTCGCGCCTGGCGCCCTCCAGGAGCTCCGCCGCCTGCGCCGCGTACCAGTGCGCGAACTGGACGTAGTACGGGGCTACGCCGTACGGCGGGACATGGGTGCCGGTCCTGGCGCGTCGCCGCTCAAGCTCCTGCCAGTGCACCACGAAGGCGTCGATGGCGGCAGCCACCCGTTCCTGGCTTCCGCGACCGGCGAGCAGCAGCACCATCTCGCCGCTGACCATGCGCCCCGTGGCGCCGGGCATCGAGCGCTGGGGCTCCCTGGCTTGCGCCGATGCCGAGTAGGCGAAGTTGCCCTCAGGCGTCCGGCACCGCTCGAGCGCATCGAGGGCGCGCGTGACGACACCCTCATCGACGGCCAACCCCTGCGCCCGCGCCTCAAACAGCACCTGAAGGCACGGCGCCGTCATGAATGGGCTCGCGCGCGAGGGCGTCTCGGCTCCGGGCTCGCGGGCGTAGTTCCATCCACCCGTCTGGGGTATCTCCAGGCGCTGCAGCGTGTCGAGGTACCAGCGCAGCGTCTCGTCCGCCCGCGCCTCCATTCCCGGCGGCACGGCCTTGCAAGACCGGATCGCCAGCAGCGCACGCGCCGCGTAGCAGGCGCCCCAACCTCGAACGTCGTAGCCGCCGGCATAGGTGTCGACCGCGAGACTCGGCTCAGATGTCCTTGAGCAGATGAACTCCACGGCCCTCCGCACCGCAGCCTGACGAGCCGGATCGCTCGCGTACCCCGGCATGCGCACAAGCGCCTCCGCGACGATCGCAGTGCCGCCCACGCGGTAGCCCTCGGGAATCCGGCCGCGCACCCGATAGACGCCCTCGTATGGCCACTCGGAGGACCCCTCGCCATCCTGCATCGCGAGGATGAGCCCGATGCCCTGTGAGACCGCTGCGGAGCGCGCGGCATCCGCCGGCGCCGAAAATCGGCTCGCGACGACCATCGCGCACAGGAGATCCATGAGCATGCGTGCACAGTATCGCACGCGTGCGCGCCCCACGCGCTTGCATGCGCGGGCACCGCGCACCGCCGCGAGACCCCTGACCCGCCGCCGCTG
>VERO01000278.1 GCA_018882625.1 Phycisphaerales bacterium
CCACATCGCGTGCCGCGAGCGCGGCAGTGCGCATGGTCTGCGCGCGGTCGATCGCCGTGAGGTAGGTGTGGTACGCGTCGGTCACCGCCTGCGCCACGCGCTGATGCTGCTCGTTGAAGGTGGCGCTCACCGCGAGCGCATTCTGCTGCGCCGCGGCCTCTGCGGCCTCGCGGCGCCCGAAGTCGTAGAGCAGCCAGTTCAGCTGCAGCCCGGGCACCACATCGGCGGTCTGCGCGGTGAAGTAGGTGTCCGTCGTGAGCGGGGGGATGGCAGGGATCGGGAACACCGCGCGCTCGTAGCCGGCCGTCACGGATGCCGCGAGCATCGGCTGGTATGCGCCGTCGACAAGGCCGATCGCCAGCGCAGCCATCCGCGCGCGTTCCCACACGGCACGTGTGGTCGGGTTGTTGCGCTGCGCGATGTCGATGAGCTCGGCGAGCGTGTACGCGCGCGCGGAGTCGATCTCGGGCGCCGCGGGCACGACCGGCAGGGCAGATGGGTCGGCCACGTCTGAGCTTGAGGATGCGCGTGCAGCGGCGTCCGCGCCTGATGAGTCTCCAGTGGCGCCCGCCGCACTGGCTCCGCCCGCTTCCTGCATCTGCACAAGCGTGCGGGTCAGCGGCTCGAGTTCGGGATCCGCGAAGGGCCGGTCCGGCGCCGGCGGCCCCGCGTCATCGAATGGAGACTTGCACGCGAAGGCCAGTGCCGCCGCCGCGACGATCGCGCATGATGGTGTGCACCATCGCCAGTCGCAGCGCACGGCTAGCATGCGTGCGCGATGCTAGCGGCGTACGACTTCTTCGGCGCGTACTTCCCCGCGTGGCTGCCTGCCATGGTGTGCGGCATCGCGGCCTCGGTCGTGCTCCGCAGCGCGCTTCAGGCCACCGACGTGCATCCGCGGCTTCCGGTTCCGCTGCTCGTGTACGTCTCAGCCACCGTGCTGTTCACGTGCATCGCGTGGTTCATCCTCAGCTGATGCCCAGCGTGACGCAGCCCTGACCCCAGCACAGATCCAGATCACGTGACGCAACCACACCCACTCAAGCGAACCATTGCCCTCGCCGTCGCGGTCACCACGATCCTTAGCGCCGTCGTCGTCTCCAACCTCGTGTGGCGCGCAGTGCAGCGCAAGCCGCGCTGCGAGGATGCCACTGTGCACGCAGAGACGGTGGGTGTGGCGTCGCGCGTCGCCGGCCCGCTCGTGAAGCTCAACATCGTGCAAGGCATGCGAGTGAAGGCTGGTGAGCTGCTGCTCGAGATCGATCCATCTCCCTTCGACCTCGCCGTGCGCAACGCAACCGAGGCGATCGAGACGATCGACGTGCAGATCGCCATCGAGGAGACCCGCGATGTGCAGCTGCGCCTGGCTGCTGCCGCCGCAGAGGCCGACGTGATCTCGGCCACCGCGCAGGTCGAGGAGCGCAAGGCCACGCTGCGCCGCATCGAGCCTCTCGCGCAGAAGGGCTTTGCCACGGAGCAGGAGCTCGACATGGCGGTGACGGCCGTCGCCAGCGGAGAGGCGCTCCTGGGCGCAGCCATCGCGAAGGCCCGCGCCGCTGCCGCAGCCGTCAGCGAAAAGGCAGCGCTGGTCGCCAAGCGCAAGGGGCTCGTCACGGACCTCGCGCTCGCCGAGCTTCACCGCAGCTTCTGCGAAGTGCGCGCGCCCGTGGACGGCACGGTCATCAACCTCGATATCGCGCTGGGCACCTACGCGATGCCGGGCATGTCGCTCTTCAAGCTGCTGATCGACGATTCCTGGAGCGTTGACGCGCCGTACCGCGAGGGCGAGCTCACCCGGATGCGGGTGGGCGACCCTGCGGAGGTGCGCGTGATGACGCATCCGGGCAGGGTGTTCCGTGCCAGCATCGAGTCGATTGGCGTAGCCGTGCACCAGTACGACGAGGCCGTTCTCGGCAACGTGCCGCTCATCAGGCGCGAGCTCGACTGGGTGCTTGTCGCGCAGCGCTTCCCGGTACGGCTGCGCGTCGAGGACGCCGACCCGAACGTCTTCCGCATGGGCGCCACCGTTGATGTGGTGGTGTTCCCGTCGGGCCAATGACCGCGCTCGCGCAGATCCAGTCGGCGATGGTTGCCTACCCGGGGCGGGCGGCGATCGCGGCGCGCACGGTGATCGCGGTGTCCATGGTCACGATCGCGGTGCTGTGGCTCGAGCTTCCCGCGCTCGACATCGCCGCCTACATCGCGCTCTTTTCGTGCAACCGCAGTGCCGCAGCCTCCGTGCGCATGGGCGTCACCTATGCCATCGCAGCGCCCATTGCCGTGGCGATCGCGATCGCGCTGTGGGGCGCCACCACCAGCTTCCCTGCGATGCGCGTGACCGCGATGGCTGCGGTTGCGTTCTCTGCGATGTACGTCAAGGGCCTTCCGAGCAAGGCCATGGCACTCGCCGGCGGCATCGGCGTGATGACGGTGTGCCTGCTGGTGATCGGTTCCACCGCGCCAAGCGGGGACCTGCTGACGCGCACGATGCTGAAGGCCGCGTTTGCGATCTCGATCGGCGGGCTCGTCGCGGCAGCGTGCGCGCGGCTGGTGTTCCCGACCGAGGAGCCATCGGATGCGAAGGCGCCGCCGCCCCCGGTGCCCAGTGCCCGCGACCGCAGCCTGTTCGCGCTGCGTGTGACCGTCGCGACGATGCTCGGGTTCTTCACCTACAAGCTCGTTGACTGGAACGGCATCCACACCTGCATGTTCACGGCGCTGTTCGTCGCGTCGGGTGACTTCAGCGCCACGGTGCTCAAGGGTCGCCTGCGCCTCGCGGGTGCGATCGCGGGAAGCGTGGCGGCGCTGGTGGCCATCGTCTTCATTGTGCCGGGGCTCACCACAATTGCGGGGCTGCTCACGATCGTGGCGCCCGTGACGTTCGTCGCGGCATGGATCGCGATCGGCCCTCAGCGGTTCGCGTACCTGGGCATGCAGTTCGGGCTGGCGTTCTACCTCGCGCTGCTCGGGGCGGCCGGGCCAACCACCAACATCCACGATCCGCGCGACCGCATCGTGGGCGTCCTGCTCGGTGTCGTCCTGGTCACGCTGTGCATGGACGGCTACCGGCAGGGGAAGGGTCAGTCGACCTGAGCCGGCGTGGAGGTGACCATCACGGCCCCTTCGCGGCGCCGCGGCGCCTGAGTCGGCCTGAACAATCGCGTCATGTGGCGTCTCGGCTCACGGCGGTGATGATCGGTGCGCGGAGCGCATCCGCGACCACACATTGCGGGCCACGCGCCGCGCGAGCGCGCTGAGCAGAGCCATGCGCTCCCGGATCGTGAGG
>VERO01000033.1 GCA_018882625.1 Phycisphaerales bacterium
GCGTCCACGCGTCGATCTGCACGGCGCTCTCGCGGTCCACCCGCCGAGGCGGCTCGAGATGGGCGAGGCTTCGCGTGCCGGCCGCGGCGCCATGGGCGCCATCGACGGCGAGCCCGGCCTGCGTGTCCAGCAGGTACGTCAGCAGGGCGCCCGCCGCGCGGAGTTCAGGCCCTCCATCGCCGAGCCCGTAGCCGCCGAGGTCCGTCACGCCGTAGTGGCGGCGGAAGGACTCGCGCGCCGTCCGCTCGGCCATGGCGCCAGGCGTGCGCGGCGCCGGCGACATGCCCATCGCGCGCAGGTGCGCATCGAGCGCGTGGCCGTCCGGACCCGCGCCGCCTTCAGCGTGCAGCACCTCAGATGCCGCGGCACGCACGAGCACCGCCTGCCAGTCGCCCGCCGCGCACGGGTGCACCTCGAAGGATCCCGTGCTCAGCTCGACTGTGGCGACCGCGGCGCGCGGGCCCTCGATCACGAGCGCCGCGATGCGGTTCGCGGTGCCATCTTCGAGCAGCGACTCGTCGATGCGCGTGCCCGGCGTGACGATGCGCACCACGGCGCGCTCGACCACGCCCTTGGCCGCCTTGGGGTCCTCGACCTGCTCGCAGACGGCGATGCGCTGGCCCGCCTCGACAAGCCGGCGGATGTAGGTCTCGGCGGAGTGGTAGGGCACGCCGGCCATCGGGATGCCGCTCGTGCGCTCAGTCAGCGTGATGCCGAGGATCCGATGCGCGGTGACCGCATCGTCATCGAACATCTCGTAGAAGTCGCCCATGCGGAAGAGCAGGATGCATCCGGGATGCGCTGCCTTGAAGCGCGCGTGCTGGCGCATCGCGGGCGTGTCCCGGTTTGGTGGGGGCGGTGCGGGGGCGTCGGGATGCCTGGACTGGTCCGGGTCTGCCGAGGCATCGGGCGACTGCGAAGGCGTGGCGGTGTCAGCGCGTTCTCCCATCGCTGCCGCAAGGTATCCGCGCTGGTCAGTGGCGGTGCAAGCGGGTATATTGGCTCGTCTCCCATGGGGTGGTAGCTCAATTGGGAGAGCGCCTCGGTCGCATCGAGGAGGTTGTGAGTTCGATCCTCATCCACTCCACTGCAGCGAATCACGATTGCCCCCGCGCCCGTGCGGGGGTTTTTCGTGGAGGCGCGGTGCCTCGCATCCTGACTGCGCGCGGTTGGCCGCGCCACACCAGGCCTGGAGCCTGAGCGAACCTGCCTGTGGACCTCTCACCGAACATCGCGCTGGTCATCTCGCTTGCCGTCGTGTGCGCCGCCAGCATCCTTGGCGGCGCGGCGGCCATCCGCATCAGGCTCGGGCACCGTGCCCTGCAGTTCGCGCTGAGCGCCGTCGCGGGCGTGATGCTTGGCGTGGCCTGCTTCCACATGCTGCCGCACGCGTTCATGGCACGAGGCGCCTCGGCGACCGCCTCCCATGACGGCATCGAGCCGGTGATGATCTCCGCGGTGCTCGGGTTCACCGTGATGTTCGTGCTCGCGCGGTTCCTCGATCACCATCGGCATGAGCCGGTGGAGGCGGCGGATCCTTCAGGAGCCGGCCGCGAGTGCAGCCATGGGCATGGCGCGCACTCCCATGGTCATCTGCATGGGCATGGTGCCGGCGGAGCTGCGGGTCCGGCTGCCGCTGCGGTCCCGGTCGCTGGAGCGGATGCGCCCGCGGTGCTCGGCCGCGGCGGCTGGATCGGCGCCTTCGCGGGCCTCGGGCTGCACAGCGCCCTCGAGGGCATTGCAATCGCGGCAGCCATCGAGCTCGGCGCGCGCGAGGGGCATGGCGCGCTCGCGGGCTTCGCGACCGTGCTGGTGGTGCTCCTGCACAAGCCCTTCGACGCGATGACGCTCTCCACGATGCTCGCGGCGGCTGGCGCCAGCGCTGCACGCCGGCACGTGATGAACGTGGTGTTCGCGGCGATCGTGCCGCTCGGCGCGGCGGCGTTCGCGCTCGGGGTGCGTGGGGACACCTCGGGGATCCTCGGGCTCGCCCTGGCGTTCAGCGCCGGCACGTTCCTGTGCATCGCGGCGGCGGACCTGCTGCCGGAGCTGCAGTTCCACTCCCACGACCGCCTCGGGCTCACGGCTGCGCTTGTCGCAGGGCTTGGGATCGCGTGGGGCATCGGGCGCCTCGAGGCGGCGACGCACTCGCATGAGCACGGCGCGCCGTGCACCGATCCGGGCCATGACCACAGCCATGATCATGGCCACGATCATGGTCACCCCGATGATCCTGGTCCTTGACAACTACGACTCGTTCACGTGGAACCTTGTGCATGCGATCGGGCAGCAGAGGCCCGGTGCCGATGTCCGCGTGATGCGCAATGACGAGCTCGACGCGCGCCAGCTCGCATCGCTTGCGCTCTCCGCGCTCGTGATATCCCCTGGGCCATGCTCTCCCGCGGAGAGCGGCATCTGCCGCGATGCGATCAGGATGCTCGCCGGACGCGTGCCGATCCTCGGCGTGTGCCTGGGGCACCAGGCGATGGCCGACGCGTTCGGCATGCGCGTGGTGACCGCACCAGAGCCCGTCCACGGCAAGACGAGCGCGATCGAGCATGACGGGTGCGGCCTCTTCGATGGCTTGCCGCGCCCGATGAGTGTGGCGCGGTACCACTCGCTGGTCGTGGAGCGCTCGTCGCTGAGCGGCCCCTTCGAGGTGAGCGCGTGGACTGCGGACGGGCTGGTCATGGGACTGCGGTGGACCGGCCCGGGATCGAGTGAGTGCCCGATGGATGGGGTGCAGTTCCATCCGGAGAGCTTCATGACAGGGGATGGCCCTGCGCTGCTGGGCAACTTCCTCCGCAGGGTCGCCTGAGCTACGCTTCCTCCCCATGTCCACCACCGTGAGCGACGTCGCGACAGGAGTCCTGATGGCCGCATCCGACGGTCATGTGGTCCTGCGCGTTCCAGGCACGAACTACATGATCCGGCTCTCGTGCGCCGCGGACGAGCGTGACCTCGCGCCGCAGGTGGGCAGGCGGGTGCGGGGCATCGTGCACGCCAAGGCGCTGAAGATGAACCACGCCGCCGGAGGCGGTGTCTTCGTCGAGCCGGTCGATGGCCACCCGCGCATCGTGCAGGGCCGGGTCATCGCCACCGACATCGGGCGCAACCGCGTGCTGGCGGATGTGGTGGTGCCGATGTGGCTCGAGGTGGCGCCGGGGCAGGCCGCGTCCGACTTCGCGACGGGCCAGCTGCTCAACTTCTACGTGCAGAGCGGCGCGACGTTCACGCCAGTGGCGTGACGGCTGCGCACGCGGACGCTCGTGCGCCGCGCGGCGCAGTGGCGCGCTCCGCGCGACTGTGCGCTGTCCGCCCGTTCAGGGCGCGCTGCTGACCGCGCCGAGCACCTTCTTGCGCAGGCCGGACCCGTCGTACACGGCGACCTCGCCAGCGCCCACAGTGTCGATGCCCACGCGCACGAGCTGCTGGCCCTGGCCGCCGCGCAAGCTCATCGCGCCACCATCGGCGTCGGCAGCCGCTCCCACCACCACGACGGGAGTGCCCGATGCGTTGCCGAGGTTCAGCAGTCCGCCGGTTGGGGTTGCGCCGAGCCCGACAAGCCGCAGCCCGCCGGACATGAGCGAGAACAGCGGCGCGTCCGCGGCACCGGTCTGCATCACCATCATGGGCTCGTCGGACGAGCGGCCGAGGGCGATCTGCGCACCGGCGTCGGTGCGCGCCTTCGCGGAGACCGTCTCGTTGCCGCCCGGCGCGTAGAGCGCGAGCGCGCCGCCCGAATCGGGCGCCATCACGCCGAGCGCCGCAGCGCGCGTGCCCGCGCGGGTGGCGCAGGTGACGGTGCCGCCGTCATCTCCCGAGGCGAGCTCCACGACGGGCACGCCTGCCGCATCGGCCACGCGCATGACGCCAGACTTGCCGGATGCCGCGCCCATCGCCACCAGCTCGCGTCCCTCCGGGCTGCGCACCGAGACGCCCACGCTGCCTTCGGCCGCGGCGGCGGCGAAGAGCGGGCGCCCCTGCGCGTCGGCGAGCGCAAACGCGGGACCGCGCTCATTGGTGGCGAGCATCGCCGTCATGGAGCCGTCTGTCGTGTTGGTCTCGACGCGGCCGCCTGCCTCCGTCGCGTACATGCCGGTGACCAGCTCGCCGCGCGCGTTCCACATGGCCAGGTCCCCGCCTTGGCCGTTGGCGCCCATGCGCACGACATTCGCGCCCCCCGGACCCCACAGGTCAACCTGCCCCCCGTGCTCGCCGACGGCGGCCAGGAACACGACGCGGTTGCCGGAGTCGACGACCTCGAAGCGCCGCGCGCGCACGACATCGCTGATGCCCGACGCCTGCGTCGCGGCGATGCAGGCCAGCGCGACCAGCGGCAGGGCGGTCGCCAGCGCCACTCGCCTCCAGCGGCGCTCGCGCACGTGAGCCGCCGCGATCTCGCGCTCAAGGGCGCCAAGGCGCACGGTGATGGATTCGATGCGATCGTCGCCTGGGGAGCCGGACGCTGCGTGCTGTTCGATCATGGCTCGTAGGATACGGAACGGAGATCAGACGCATGCCGCGTTCGCGCACCCGTCATCATGGCCTGGCCGGCGTCGGCCTGATCGGCACCAGTTTCATGGGTCGCGCCCACTCTGTGGCATGGGCGGGAGCCCCCAAGTTCTTCGACCTCCCCGCGCCTGCGCTCGCCTGCGTGGCGGGCATCGACGCGGCGGAGACGCACGAGTTCGGCCGCCGATGGGGCTGGATGCGCTCCACTGCGGACTGGCGCGATCTCCTGAGGGACCCGTCCGTCGACCTCGTCGATGTGGCCGTGCCAAACCACCTGCATGCGCCCATGTCGATCGCGGCGCTCACGGCGGGCAAGCATGTGGCGTGCGAGAAGCCGCTGGCGGGCACCCTGGCCGATGCGCATCGCATGAGGGACGCCGCCCGCGCCGCGGCGCGAAAGGGCGTGCGCACCTTCGTGTGGTTCAACTACCGCCGCGCGCCGGCTGTCGCGCTGATGCACCGCATGGTGCGCCAGGGCCGCATCGGCCGCATCTACCACGTGCGGGCGAACTACCTCCAGGACTGGGGCGGGCCATCGACGCCGATGCTCTGGCGCTTCGATGCCTCCGCCGCCGGCAGCGGCGCGCACGGCGACCTCAACGCGCACATCGTCGACATGGCGCGCTTCGTGACTGGCGAGGAGGTGGTCGAGGTCAGCGGCGCCGTCGCGCGCACCTTCATCGGGCGCCGCGCCGTGACGCCCGTGCGTCGCGGCGCGCGGCCGCGGACCGCACGGAGCACGGTGGACGACAGCCTCGCCTTCATCGCGCAGATGTCCGGAGGCGCGGTCGCCACCTTCGAGGCCTCGCGCGTCGCGACCGGCCACAAGAACCGCAACACGCTCGAGGTCAACGGCGAGCGCGGATCGATGCGATTCGACTTCGAGCGCATGAACGAGCTCGAGTGGTGGGACGAGACGCAGGTGCAGGCGCTGCGCGGGTGGACGCGCATCATGTGCACCGAGCCCGTGCACCCCTACGCGCATGCGTACTGGCCGCCCGCGCACCTCATCGGGTACGAGCACGGCTTCGTGAGCCAGGCGGCCGACATGGTCCGCGCCCTCTCGGGACTGGAGCCGGAGGTGCCGCTGCCTGACTTCGAGGATGCCTTCGCGACCCAGTGCGTGCTCGAGGCGGCCCTGCGCAGCGCGCGTACGCGCAGGCCCGTGCTGGTGCGGTCCGTCGTGCGCGGATAGCGCGGCTCACGCGCTACACTTGCCCGATTGCGCACGTCGTGCGCGCTTCGCCCATGCCTACCGAGACACCGAAGAGCCCGTGCAGCGGCATCGCGCCGGACGCGCTTGAGCGCCTCGAGCGCAGCGTGCGCGCCGCCGTCGAGGCGCTGGCGTCCCTGCAGCGCGCGGATGGCCACTGGTGCGCCGAGCTCGAGGGCGACTCGATCCTGCAGAGCGAGTACATGCTCATGAAGTGGATCCTCGGGCAGGAGCGCGCCCCGATGGCGGACGGCCGCAGCGGCTGGGACATGCTCTGCCGCCTCGCGGCGCAGCTGCGCGCGCAGCAGCGGCCTGACGGCGGATGGGGCCAGTACCCGGGCTCGGGCATCGACGTGAGCGCCACGGTCAAGGCGTACTTCTGCCTCAAGCTGATGGGCGACGACCCTGCCGCGCCGCACATGGCGCGCGCCCGGCAGCGCGTGCATGAGCTCGGCGGCGCGGAGCGCTGCAACTCCTTCACCACCTTCTACCTCGCGTCGCTCGGCCAGGTCCCGTGGGATGCGGTGCCGGCGATCCCGCCGGAGGTCGTGTGGCTGCCCCGATGGTTCTACTTCCACCTGGACAAGGTGAGCGCGTGGAGCCGGACGATGATCCTTCCGCTGGCGATCGTGAACGCACACCGCCCCGCGCGCGAACTGGCGCCGCACCAGCGCATCGACGAGCTCTACCTCGATGCGCGCGCGCGGCGCACGCTGCGGATGCGCGAGGACACGCCCGCCCTGTGGAAGGCGTTCTTCAGGACTGTCGACGGCGCGCTCAAGCTCATGCACCGATTCAGGCTGATGCCTTGGCGCGATCAGGCGGTCGCTGATGCGTTCGCGTGGATCATGCGCCGGGCCAGCCAGGACCGGCCTGCGCCGACCGAGGGCCTCGGCGCGATCTTCCCTCCGATGGTCTACCTGCAGGTGGTCTTCAGGGTGCTCGGCATCCCGCGCGACGACCCGCGCGTGCAGCAGGCCGAGCGTGACCTTGACGCATTCATCATCGACGGTCAAGAGCATGCGCGCATCCAGCCGTGCTTCTCCCCCGTGTGGGACACCGGAATCGCGCTCTACGCGCTCACGGACTGCGGGCTCGACTCGCGCGACGCGCGGCTGGCCCGTGCGGCGCAGTGGCTCCGCGGGCGAGAGTGCACGCACGTCGGCGACTGGATCCGCAACTGCGCGCCGGGCACCGCGCCTGGCGGCTGGTTCTTCGAGTACGCGAACGCCTGGTATCCCGACTGCGACGACACGGCGATGGTCGCGATGGCGCTGCAGCGGTGCGGTGACCGCGAGAGCCTCGGGTCCGCGCAGCGCGGCGTCAGGTGGATGCTCGCGATGCAGAACGACGATGGCGGGTGGGCCGCCTTCGACCGCACGCGCGACCGTCGCATCCTCGAGTACGTGCCCTTCGCGGACCACAACGCGATGCAGGATCCGTCGTGCCCCGACATCACCGGCCGTGCGCTCGAGTGCCTGAGCTGGCACGGCATGCGCGTGGGCGATGCGGTCGTGGACCGCGCCGTCGCCTACATCCGTTCGCACCAGGAGCCTGACGGCAGCTTCTTCGGCCGTTGGGGCGTGAACTACATCTACGGCACCTGGCAGGCCGTGATTGGCCCAATCCGGTGCGGCGTTCCCCGCGACGCGGAGTGGATCCGCCGCGCCGGTGCGTGGGTCAAGTCGGTGCAGAAGGATGACGGATCCTTCGGCGAGAGCGCCAACTCGTACGTCGATCCGCGCCTGCGCGGCACGGGACCGTCGACCGCATCGCAGACCGCATGGGGCGCCATGATCCTGCAGGAGGCCTTCGGTGCCGATGACCCGGACCTGCTGCGCGCGCTCGAGTGGCTTGCCTCCACGCAGCTCGATGCGCGCGCCGCGGCCGACCCCGCCGCCAATCCCGATGGCGATCCGGCCGGCAGCTGGCGGGAGACCGAGTTCACCGGCACCGGATTCCCCAAGGTCTTCTACCTGCGCTACCACCTGTACCGCCTCTACTTCCCGGTGATGGCGCTCGGCCGCTTCCTCCGGGCGCATGGCCGCACGCTTGGCGCATCCGCCGCCGAGGCAGGGCAGTGGCGGCAGGCACAGCGCCCATCGGGCGCCTCCGGGACCGCTGCGGCTCTGGAGCCGGCTGGCGCATCGGGTCGATAGATCCCGGGTGAGCCTCGGTTCGAAAGTTGCGCTGACCGTGGCGTGCGCTGTGGTGGCGCTCGCCGTGACGCTCGTGGCGATGCGCGGGGAGCTCGGGCGGGAGGCCCCTGAGCCGATCCGGGTGGGCGTGCTCCATTCGCTGACTGGGCCGATGGCGAGCAGCGAGGTGCCGGTCGTCAACGCCATCCGGATGGCTGCCGATGAGGTCAATGCGCAGGGCGGGGTGCTCGGGAGGCGCATCGAGCTGGTGGTGCGCGACGGCAAGAGCGATCCCGCGACGTTCGCCGCGGAGGCGGAGCGGCTGCTCGCGGAGGACGGCTTGAGCGTGATCTTCGGGTGCTGGACCAGCGCATCGCGCCGCACGGTCCGGCCGGTGGTCGAGCGCCTCAAGGGACTGATGGTCTATCCCGTCCAGTACGAGGGCGTCGAGTCGAGCCCGAACATCGTCTACGCGGGTGCGGCGCCCAACCAGCAGATCGTGCCCGCGGTGCAGTGGCTCTTCGGCCGGGGCGTCCGGAGGGTGGCGCTCGTCGGCAGCGACTACGTCTTCCCGCACATCGCCAACTCCATCATCCGCGACCTGGTGCGCTCGCTCGGAGGCGAGGTGGTCATCGAGCGCTACATCCCGCTCGCCGGAGGCGGCGAGGACGAGGCGGCGCGTGCGATCGCGGCTGCGAAGCCTGACGCGGTCCTCAATACGGTCAATGGCGACGCGAACCGGGCGCTCATGCGCGCGCTTCGTGCGCGTGGCGTCGAGCCGGGAAGGACCCCGGTGATGTCCTTCAGCATCGCCGAGCCGCAGATTGCCGCGTGGTCGCCCGATGCGTTCGCGGGCGACTACGTGGCGGCGACCTACTTCGAGTCGATGCCAGCGGCACGCAGCCGGGAGTTCGCGCGTGCGCTGCGGACGCACCATGGCGACTCCGCGCGCGCCAGCGATGCGGTCGAGTCCGCCTACACCGCGTTCATGCTGTGGGTGCAGGGCGTGAGGGATGCGGGTACGGCCGAGCCCCGGGCCGTGCGTTCGGCGATGGGCGGCATGTTCACGGTCGGCCCCGCGGGCATCGCGATCGTGGATGCGTCCACCGGCCACCTGTGGCGGACCGCGCGCATCGGCGAGGTGATGCCCGACGGATCGATCCGGATCGCGTGGGAGTCGGGATCCCCGATCCGGCCGATGCCGTACCCGCTGTGGCGGAGCCGCCGTGACTGGGACCGTTACCTCGCCGACATGCGCGCCGCCTGGAAGGGCGCATGGTCGAGCCCGGGCGATGTCAGTGCGCCGCGCCCGCACTGGGAGTCCGCGCGCCCCCAGGCGCCGGGAGGTGCACCATGAGTCGCACCGCGGCCGGACGTCGCGGAGGTCTCGGGCGCACGCTGTCGGTGGCCCTGTCCGTGATGGCGATCGGTCCTCTGGCGTTCCTGGCCGCCTTCCTGTGGGTCACGACAGGCCGCGCGATCGAGCGCTCGGCCACGGAGACCCTCACCGCGCTCGCCGACGAGAAGGCCGCGCGGCTCGAGATGTACGTGGAGGACCGGTTGCGTGCGGTGGTGAGCGCGGCCAACGATGGCGCCTTCGTGGCCGCGGCCCGCGGATCCTCCAGCGATGCGGGCACGGCGCGCATCCGCCTCTTCGCCGAGGCCCTTGGGTTCACGGAGCTCGTGATCGCCGATGCGCGCGGGACGATCACCTTCGCGCTCGAGGACTCCAGCTGGATCGGCAAGTCGACGGACGATGCGGAACTCAAGGCGATCGGCGTGTCTGCGGTGGCTGCGCGGGTGCGTGCGACGATGCAGGCAGACCTCACGCCGCCGCTGGTGGCGGCGTCAGGCACGTCGCTGTCGATCTACGCGGTCGGACCGATCATCGATGGTGGCGCGCTCGTCGGGCTGTGCGCCGCCCGACTGCCGACCGCGGAGCTTGAGGAGGTCGTCTCCGACTGCACCGGGCTTGGGTCTACAGGTGACGTGATCGGCGCCGCGGACATCGGCGGCAGCGTCATCGTGACGACCCCGGGCCGCGGAAGCGGCGGCGCCGGATCGATGGGGCGCACGCTTGGGCAGTCCGTGCCCGAGATGGAGCGGCTGCGCCGCGCATGCTCGGGACACGCATCATCCGGATACTGCACGGACACGGACGGCGATCCCGTGATCGGCGCATGGACGTACGTGCCGAGCCTGCGATGGGGTCTCGGGGTGACCATGCACATCGACGAGGCGTTCGCGCTCGCTGCGCAGCAGCGCGATGCGGTCATTGCCGTCATCGCCGTGTTCGCCATCGCCTCCATCGTGATCGCGCGGCTCATCGCGCGGTCCGTCAGCGAGCCGATCGGTCATGCGGTGCAGGTCAGCGGCGCGCTCGCCGACGGCGATCTCACGCGCGAGGTCGTGCCGGCCGGATCAGGCGAGCCGCGTGCGCTGCTCGACTCGATGCAGCGGGCCGTGCGGGGACTGCGCGCGCTTGTGGGAGGCATCCGCGCATCGGTCGCGGAGTCCCTCGGTGCGGCTACGCGCATCCGCGCGATCGCGCAGGACCAGCAGGGGACGGTCACCGGATTCGACGCCAGCGCCACGCAGATCGCGGCCGCCGTGCACGAGATCGCGGCCACGGGGCGGCAGCTCGCGGCGACGGTCGCATCGGTGGCGCAGACCGCCAGCGAGGCGGCGGAGGCTGCCGAGCAGGGTCAGGGTTCGCTGGACGAGCTCGGGCAGTCGATGCGCGACCTGCGCGAGGCATCGGCGGGCGTCGCATGCAGGCTCGAGGCGATCCGCACGAAGACCGAGTCGATCACTGGCATCGTGACCACCATCACGCGCGTGGCGGAGCAGACGAACCTCCTGAGCATCAACGCGTCGATTGAGGCCGAGCGTGCGGGCGCCCATGGCGTAGGGTTCCGGGTCGTCGCGCGGGAGGTCGCCAGGCTTGCGTCGCAGACCGCAGCGGCCACCGTCGACATCGAGCGGCTCGTGTCGGGGATGCAGGCGGCCGTTCATGAGGGCGTGCGCGAGATGTCGCGCTTCTCCGAGGCGGTCCGGCGCGGCACCGACACCTCTGCGCATGCGGGCGAGCGACTCGGCGAGGTGATCGGGCAGGTGGGGGGGCTGCAGTCGCGCTTTGGGGAGGTGGCGGAAGGCGTGAAGGCGCAGGATGCGGGCGCACGGCAGATCAGCGATGCGATGTCGCTGCTGGCCACGGGCGCGCGCAGCGCGTCGGAGGCGATGCGGAAGTTCACTGAGGCAAGCGCGTCGCTCGAGTCGCAGGCGCGCGCGCTCGAGCGCAGCGTGGAGTCGTTCAGGCTGCCTGCGGAGTGAGCTGCAGTGGCGTGGACCGTCAGGTCCGCGCCGGGCGCCGTCCTGACGGGCGCGCTGGCGGTGCCGCGTGCCGCAGGTCAGAACGGTGCCGGTGATCCGAACGCGCTGCGCTCCCCGGTACCGGGATGCGTGAACGACAGCGCCGTCGCATGGAGGCACAGCCTGGTCGCAGCGGCGCACTCGCCCGGCGTCCCGTAGAGGTCGTCGCCGAGAATCGTGTGCCCGACGGCGCGCATATGGAGCCTCAGCTGGTGGGAGCGGCCCGTCAGGGGCGACAGCGAGAGGCGCGCGCAGGGCACGTGATCGGTGCCCGTGGAGGGGCGCACTGGATCAGGCACCGCGGCGAGCCGCTCCATCACGCGCCACGACGTCTGGCTCGGCCGCCCCAGCGCGGCATCGACCATCTGGAGCGGCGGATTGTCCAGGTCCTTGCGGATCGGGAGATCGACCGATCCCTCATCGGCCGATGGATGGCCCGCCACCAGCGCCTCGTAGCGCTTGCTCACGGCGCGCCTCTCGAACTGCATCGACAGGTTGCGGTGCGTGGCGGCATCGAGCGCGAGCACGATCACGCCGCTCGTGTCCCGGTCGAGCCGGTGGACGATGCGGGCCGTGGGCCACCGTGTGCAGGCGCGCGCGACCAGGCAGTCGGCCTTCTCCGGACCGATGCCGGGCACGCTCAGGAGCCCGCTGCACTTGTCGAGCACGACAAGCCACTGGTCGGCATGGATGGTCGAGTAGCCGCATGCAGCGGCGTCCATGCCGCGCAGGCTAGGGGAGGGCGGGAACGGGACGTGCGACCTAGACTGCTGATCCATGGTTCGTGCAGCGCTCACAGTCGCCAGGCGCGCCCGCGGGAGAGCCCCGAGGGCACTCGCGATCGCGCTTGGAACTCTCGTGTTCGGATGCGAAAGCGCACCGACAGGGGCCACGGGTGCGGAGAGCGCAGGACCGGCGGCATCTGGTCGCGAGGGCGTCGCAGTCCCCGCCGAGGCATCGGAGGCGCCCATCCTGGGGTCGGCGGTGCAGCTCACGTTCCCCCAGCAGTTCCGCAAGGCCGGCGAGAGCTACTTCAGCCCCGACGGTGCGCGAGTCATCTTCCAGGCCGTGCCCTCCGGTGACGGGACCGCGGGCGACGATGCGGGGTACGCGATGTTCCTGGCCGATGTCGTGCGCGACGGCGACTCGCCCATCCGCCTCGAGCGCGTGCGCCAGATCTCGCCGCCCGGAGCCCACAACACGTGCGGATGGTTTCACCCGACGGATCCGGATCTCGTGATCTTCGGCACCACGCTCAGGCCGCCAGCCGGCGACGAGGTGCCCGGCTACCAGCGCGGCACCAGTCGCTACCGCTGGGCGTTCCCGCCCGAGATGCGGGTCGTGCAGGTGCGCATCGATCCGGCGAGCGGCGAGCCGGGTCCGCTTGAGGTGATTGCCGGTGACGGCACCGCCTATGCGGCCGAAGGCAGCATCAGTCCCGATGGCCGAGCGCTGCTCTTCACCAAGGTCGATCCCGTGACCCAGGGCGACCTGTGGGTCAGGGACCTCGCCAGCGGCGAGGAGCGGGCGCTGGTCGTCGAGCCCGGCTACGACGGCGGGCCCTTCTTCTCGCCGGACGGCCGGTCGATCATCTACCGCAGCGACCGCAGCAACGACAACCTGCTGCAGCTCTTCACGGCCGACGTCGTGCGCGACACGGGCGGTCGCATCACAGGCGTGTCCGCAGAGCGCGCGCTCACGGCGAACGGGCACGTCAACTGGTGCCCCTTCTACCACCCCAGCGGGTCGATGGCCGCGTACGCGACGAGCGAGATCGGGCACGGCAACTACGAGGTGTTCCTCATCGACGTCCGCGATCCCTCGCGCCGCGTGCGCGTGACGCATGTCCCGGGTGCCGATGTGCTGCCTGCATTCTCGCCGAGCGGTCGCCACATGATCTGGACGAGCAAGCGCGACGGCAGCGGCACGTCGCAGCTGTGGTGCGCGCCGTTCGATGCGGACGCGGCACGTGCTGCACTCGACGCGTCCGCGCGTCCCGCCAGCGGTCCTGCGAGGTGACGATGTGGCGTGACCGCCGCTACCTGATCCCGTTCCGCGGCATGCTGCTGCCGCAGGTGTTCACCGACGTGCTGGTGGTGGGCAGCGGAGTGGCGGGCCTGCGCGCGGCGATCGAGGCATCGGCGCATGCGGACGTGATCGTGGTCGCCAAGGACAGCCTGGACCTGTCGAGCACCGGGTGGGCGCAGGGCGGGATCGCGGCCGCGACGGACCGCGGCGATTCCGTCGAGTGCCACGCGGCCGACACCCGGGAGGCGGGCGCCGGGCTCTGCGATGCGGAGGCGGTCGATGCGCTCGTGACCGAGGGGCCTGCGGAGGTTGCCCGAGCGCTGTCGTGGGGCATGCGGGTGGACCGTGCGGCGGACGGATCCCCGAGCCTCGCGCTCGAGGGGGGCCATTCCGCGCCACGCATCCTGCACAGCGACGGCGATGCGACGGGCCGCGAGCTTGTGCGCACGCTCATCGCGCGGGCGCGCGCGCTGCGCGGCATCCGTCTGTTCGAGCGGTGCTTCGCCATCGACGTGCTCACCGCGGGAAGCGGCTCATCGTGCCGCGCGTGCGGCGCGCTCACGTGGCACCCGAGGTACGGCCTGCAGATCATCTGGGCGCGCGCGACCGTGCTTGCCTCAGGCGGTGCGGGGCAGGCCTACCGCGAGACCACGAACCCGCGCGTCGCCACCGGCGATGCGATCGCCATGGCGTGGCGCGCAGGCGCGGAGGTCGCGGACCTGGAGTTCATGCAGTTCCACCCGACGACGCTGTACGTCGCGGGCGCACCGAGGCACCTCATCAGCGAGGCGGTGCGCGGGGAGGGCGCCTCCATCGTCGACCGCGAGGGCGCCCCTGTGATGGCAGGCGTCCACCCGCTGGGCGACCTCGCGCCGCGCGACATCGTCTCGCGCACCATCGTCGCGCACCTCGCGCGCACCGGCGGCTCGCATGTCTTCCTCGACGCGCGTCCGCTCGGCGCATCGTTCGGCGTGCGCTTTCCTGGGCTCGACGCCATGCTGCGCGGCTTTGGCATCGACGCCGCGCGCGATCCGATCCCGGTGCATCCGGCGGCGCACTACACGATCGGCGGCGTGCGCACGGACCTGCATGGCAGGTCGTCCATCGC
>VERO01000034.1 GCA_018882625.1 Phycisphaerales bacterium
GCGCGGTCAAGAAGCGCACGGCCACCCGGCATGGACACGCTCGACGCGCCCTCCTCGCCGACGATGTGCTCGTTCGCGCCAAAGCGCTCGCGGATGGTCCAGGTCACCGCAATCTGGATCGCCAGATCCGCCGCAGACACGGGCGAACCGTCCGGCTTGTGCTCGCAGTGCCGGCCGTCCGGCCACGACAGCACCACCCTGACGACCTGGGCGCCGCGCGCGGCAGCGAGCATCGCGCACTCGAGCCGAGAGTCCCTGAGCGCATGGGGACTGGCCGCGCGCGAGGCGGGCATGGATTCACGTGGCGGGAGCATGGGCAGGAAGCGTAGGGCTCATGATCGTGCCGAATTGGCAGGCACAGCAGCCCCAGTGCCTCCCGAGGTGCCCCTTGGCCCCCAACACGCGCCCGCGAACTGGCACGGTTGTTGCATATCGAGGGTGTCGAAAGGAAACACAACCATGTCCACAGGCAAGATCATCGGCATCGACCTCGGCACCACCAACTCATGCGTGGCCGTCATGGAGGGCGGCCAGCCCAAGGTCCTCATCAATTCGCAGGGCACACGCACCACGCCCTCGGTCATCGGGTTCACCGAGAAGGGCGAGCGCCTGGTCGGCCAGCCCGCCCGTCACCAGCAGGTGACCAACCCCAAGGCGACCATCTTCAGCATCAAGCGCTTCATGGGCCGACGTACGGGCGAGGTCGCCTCGGAGCAGAAGCTCGTGCCCTACGAGATCGTCGGCTCAGGCGATGACCTGGTGAAGGTCAAGGTGCGTGGCAAGGACTACACGCCGCCGGAGATCTCGGCGATGGTGCTCCAGGAGCTCAAGAAGATCGCCGAGGACTACCTCGGCGAGAAGGTCGAGCGCGCGGTCATCACCGTGCCCGCCTACTTCAACGACGCGCAGCGCCAAGCCACCAAGGATGCCGGCGAGATCGCAGGCCTCAAGGTCGAGCGCATCATCAACGAGCCCACGGCCGCTGCGCTTGCGTACGGCCTCGAGAAGAAGAAGAACGCACGAATCGCCGTGTTCGACCTCGGCGGCGGCACCTTTGACATCTCGATCCTTGACGTGGGCGACGGCGTCTTCGAGGTGCTCGCCAGCAACGGCGACGGCCACCTCGGCGGCGACGACTTCGACCAGAAGCTCATCGACCACATCGCCGACGAGTTCCGCAAGACCGACGGCATCGACGTCCGCAAGGACCCGATGGCGCTGCAGCGGCTCAAGGAGGCGGCCGAGAAGGCCAAGATCGAGCTCTCGACGCAGCTCGAGACCACGGTCAACCTGCCCTTCATCACGGCGGACGCCAGCGGACCCAAGCACCTCCAGGTGCGCGTGACCCGCGCGACGTTCGAGTCGCTGTGCACCGACCTGTTTGACCGCCTGCGCGGCCCCTGCATGACGTGCCTCAAGGACGCGGGACTCAAGCCCAGCGACATCCAGGAGGTCGTGATGGTGGGCGGCTCGATCCGCATCCCGAAGGTACAGGAGATCGCCAAGGAGATCTTCAAGACGCAGGAGCTTGACCGCAGCATCAACCCCGACGAGGTCGTGGCCATCGGCGCGGCGATCCAGGGCGGCGTCCTGATGGGCGACGTCAAGGACATCCTGCTGCTCGACGTAACGCCGCTCTCGCTCGGCGTCGAGACGCTCGGCGGCGTGATGACGCGCCTGATCGAGAAGAACACCACGATCCCCTGCTCCAAGAAGGAGATCTTCTCGACCGCGGCCGACAACCAGACCTCGGTGACGATCCACGTGCTGCAGGGCGAGCGCGAGTTCGCGACGGACAACCGCTCGCTCGGCCGCTTCGACCTCACGGGCATCCCGCCCGCGCCGCGCGGCGTGCCGCAGGTCGAGGTCGAGTTCTCGATCGACGCCAACGGCATCCTCAACGTGAGCGCGACCGACAAGGCCTCCGGCAAGAAGCAGGAGATCAAGATCACCGGATCGAGCGGCCTCTCGAAGGACGAGGTCGACCGCATGCGCAAGGAGGCCGAGGCGAATGCCGATGCCGACAAGGCGCGTCGCGAGCTCGTCGACGTGCGCAACCAGGCCGAGCAGCTCGTCTACCAGACGCGCAAGTCGATGGAGGAGCACGGCGCGAAGGTCTCCGCGGAACTGCGCGGGAAGCTCGAGAGCGCGATGTCCAACGTGGAGTCGGCCATCAAGGGCGACGACAAGAAGGCCATCGACGCGGCGGTGAAGGCGCTGTCCGAGGCCGCGCTCGAGCTGGGCAAGATCGCCTACGAGTCCACGAAGGACTCTGCGGGACAGGCCGGCGCGCCCGGCGCGGCGGGCGCGAAGTCGGGCGGCAAGCCTGATGACGTCATCGACGCCGAGTACGAGGTGAAGGACGGGAACTGAGTCCCGCACCAGCACGCCACCGACCGCGGGCCCCCATCACTCGGGGGCCCGCGTCATTTTTGCGCCGCGGGCCCTGCCGCAGCTGCGTCACTTGCGCGCGCGCCGCATCTGCGCCAGCTCGTCGATGAGCGGACGCCAGTACTCGCGGTCAGCACGGCGCTCGGCGAGCTCCTCAGCCGCAAGCGCCGCCCCAATCGCATCGCTGTCGTCTCGTGCTGCTGCAGCCACGGCGGCTCGCGTGGGTGACCACCGCGCTGCAGCCCGCGGATGCTGGAGGACCACTTCTCGCAGGAGCGCGGGCGTACGCAGCTCCCGCAGCCAGAAGTTCACGGTTGCAGCAGTCGCGCGACCGCGGTGGCCGAAGTAGTGCGCCTCGATCAGCCTGCGGATCATCGGCCAGTCCTTGTCGCGCTGCGTCTTCTTGGCCTTGAGGAGGTCGGGAAGCGACATGATGTCGCACCGCGTGCCGTCGGGAAGCACGATCGTGGTGCGCCTGCGCCAGAGCTCGGGGAAGTCGTCGACTCCCCTCATCCTGGACATCACGTCGATGCGCATGCGATACGCATCGGGGTGCATGCAGCGAAACTGCACCGCGTGGCCGCGCCGAAGGTGACGAAGGGTCAGTTCGGGGATCGCAATGCACTCGGCGCTGAGGTCAGCGAGCGCGCGCCTGAGGCGCGCGAGGTTCGCTGAATCCGCGACGATCGCGATGTCCGTGCCCCTACTGAACTCGGCCGCGCCGTAGAACACGCACGCCTGACCGCCCATGAGCAGCGCGCGCACGCGCCTCACGTGCATCGAAGAAAGGACTTTGCGTATCGGGTTCGGGATCAAGTGACCCTCCCAGGGACAGGAAGGTGACCCAGAGCCGCTCGCTCTCCCGCCACCTCTGCAGCGGCGTCATCCGGTACCACGCGGCCCACTCGGGCCCGGCGACCTCTTCCGGTCGGATCATGCGGTGATGGTAAGCCCTCGCGAGCGGCCGATCCCCGCATCCATGTGCAACCGACCGCGGGCCCCCATCACTCGGGGGCCTGCGCCACTTTTTGGCGAATGCGGACGGCTGCCACTTCCATCGCGCGTGGCGAACCATAGACTCCGCGTTGCGCGAACGCTCGCGCTCACACTTGACCGCAGGTCCGGGCGCCGGATGTCTCCGGCTGACGCACCTGCTGCCTCGAGGAGCCGCTCATGGAGACCATCAAGGGCATTGCCGTCAGTCCGGGGATCGCCATCGGCACTGCAGTCCGGCTCGCCGAGTCGGATGGCCATATCGCATTCCGAACGGTGGATCCCGATGAGGTGCCCGCCGAGATCCGGCGCGTCGACGAGGCATTCGCGGCCTCCGCAAGGGAGCTGAAGGACCTGCGCACGCGCACGGCCGCGCGCGCCGGAGAGGCGGCCGCCGCCATCTTCGACTTCCACATGGGCCTGCTCGCCGACCGCACGCTGGTGCAGCCGATCCACGACGACATCGCCCGCGAGCGCGTCGCCGCCGAGTACGCGGTGAGCGAGAACTTCCGCAAGCTCGCAGACCGGTTGCGCGCCACAGGCAGCGAGATGTTCGTGCAGAAGGCTGCGGATGTCGTCGACCTCGAGAACCGCGTGCTCGCGAGGCTCACCGGCGGCGCCATCGGCAAGATCTCGCGCGCCTCGGGTCCCGTGGTCGTGATCGGTCACGAGCTCACGCCAAGCCAGGCTGCGGACCTCCACCGCGCGCACGCGGTCGCGTTTGCCACAGACGCAGGCGGACTCACGGGCCACACGTCGATTCTTGCGCGCGCGCTTGGCATGCCTGCCGTCGTCGGATGCATGCACGTGTCCACCGACGTGGAGGACGGCGACCAGGTGATCGTGGACGGCGATGCGGGCGTCGTCATCGTGCGGCCCGCACCGGCGGTCGTGGAGCGCTACCGCGCCGCCGCCGCGCAGGGCGAGCAGCGCCGGCGCGCGCTCCGCAACGTCGCCAAGGAGCCCTCCGTCACGCTCGATGGCGTCACCATAGAGCTGCTCGGCAACATCGAGTTCCCCGAGGAGATCGAGGCCGTGTTCACCAACGGCGGATCGGGCACAGGCCTCTACCGCACCGAGTTCCTGCACCTCACGAGCCCGACGACGCCGACGGAGGAGGACCACTTCGACGCCTACCGGCGCGCGCTCGAGCTCTCGCGCGGCGCGCCGCTGGTGATCCGCACGCTCGACCTCGGCGCGGACAAGTTCACGCAGGACCACCTCGCCGACCCCGAGCGCAACCCCTTCCTGGGCCTGCGCAGCATCCGCTACTGCCTCCGCCATCCGCAGCTCTTCAAGACGCAGCTCCGCGCGATCCTGCGCGCGAGCGCGCTCGGCCCCATCAAGGTGATGTTCCCGCTCGTGTCGAGCGTGATGGAGCTGCGGCAGACGCACATGATCATCAACGACCTCCGCGAGGAGCTCGAGGATGACGGCATCCCCTTCGACCCGGCGCTCGCCACAGGCATCATGGTGGAGACGCCCGCAGCCGCGCTCATGACGCGAGTCTTCGCCAACGAGGTGTCGTTCGTCTCGATCGGCACCAACGACCTCATCCAGTACACGCTCGCGGTCGACCGCGGCAACGAGCAGGTGGCCTCCCTGTACAGCGCGGCGAACCCTGCCGTGCTCACACTGGTCAAGAATGTCGTGCGTGCAGCCCGCCACGCGGGCATCGGGGCCAGCCTGTGCGGTGAGGTGGCCGGCAATCCACTCTTCACGCCCTTGCTGATCGGGTTCGGGTTGCGTAGCCTCTCCATGAGCCCGGTCCAGATTCCCGTCGTCAAGCGGGTGGTCCGGGCGATCGACATCGAACGTTGCGAAACGCTCGCCCGGAAGGTGGGCTCGTTCGATTCGGACAGGCAGGTGCTCTCGTACCTGCGCGACGAACTTCGGAGAATCGACCCGGAGGCGCTTGTGAGTGCAGGCGCCGACTGAGCGACCAGAGGAACTTTTCAGGAACAGGCGCACGAGGACGAGCGCACCATCCGGATGGCGAGGCGACACCGCCCCGTCCGGGTCACGCGGCCTTCCCGATGCGCGGACGGATCAACGGCTGATGCACCAATTCGGACATAGGTTGTGCCGGGAACGATCGTTCCCGAACCCCGCCAGTCCGGACCCGACGGGTCCGGGCGGGTGCGCTTCCTTGCGTCACTCGATCCGTCATGCCCGCCGCGACATCGCGGCAGGAACATGCACGTGTCGGACAACCAAGACAATTCACTGACGGGCGGACAGCAGGACGGGTTCGGGGAGGGCGGGCGTCGCGACGAAGGTCGTGGCCCTGGCCAGTCGGAGGGCGAGGGCGGCGATCATGCCGCAGCGCACGAGGGTGGTGCGCCATGGGCCGACGACGGCGACGGGGCGGCCCTGCCGCCGGACCTCGAGCCTGTGCTCGGCGGCATCGACGAGCCCCGCGAGGCCTTCGACCCCGACGAGGCGCGCGGCATCACGCTTGAGGGCGTGCGCGAGCCGCTGCCGGCGGATCCATCGTTCGATCCCGACACGCTTCCCGAGCGCGAGCCGCTGCCCGAAGTCGAGGCCGAGGCGTGGGCGGACGGGGACGGGTCCGGCGCCGAGGGCGCCGCTGGCGAGGGCCATGACGGCGCTGCCGCCGAGGACACCGAGGCGGAGGCCGAGGACGAGGAGCCGGAGGAGGAGCACGGCGGCGCGGACGCGGAGTCGCGCGGCGCACGCAAGGCTGCCCGCGGCCGACGCTCGCGCGGCGCCACCATCGACCCTGCCACGCGGGGCGCGAAGCCCACGGTGCGCCGCAAGCTGGTGATGCTCGTCAATGACGTGCCCGGCGAGGAGTGCCGCATCGCGATCGTCGACGAGCACGGCCGGCTCGACACCTACTTCGCCGAGCGCGAGACCACCGCCACCAACGTCGGCAACATCTACAAGGCGCGTGTGGCCAACGTCGAGCCGGCCATCCAGGCCGCATTCGTCGACTTCGGCACCGGCAACAACGGGTTCCTGCACGTCAGCGACCTGCACCCCAAGTACTTCCCCGGCAAGGAGCGCACGGAGCGCGTGGGCCGCAAGATCCCGCGCCGCGAGCGCCCCGCGATCCAGGAGGCGCTGCGCCGCGGACAGGAGATCGTGGTGCAGGTCATCAAGGAGGGCATCGGCACCAAGGGCCCGACGGTGTCGAGCTACCTCAGCGTGCCCGGCCGCCTGCTCGTGATGATGCCGGACATGGACCGCGTCGGCGTGAGCCGCAAGCTCGATGACGAGGACCAGCGCCGCGAGATGCGCGCGATCCTCGACTCGCTCGAGCTTCCGGCTGGCTGCGGGTTCATCCTGCGCACAGCCGGCTTCGATGCCACCAAGAGCGAGCTCCAGCGCGACGCGGCGTACCTCACGCGCCTGTGGAATGCGATGAAGCGCCGCAGCGAGCGCACGGGCGGCCCCTGCGCGCTCTACACCGAGAGCGACCTGATGGTGCGCACCCTGCGCGACTACGCGGACAGCTCCATCGACGCGATCATCGTTGACAGCCCCGGCGCCTTCGAGCGCGCCAAGCTGTTCCTCGAGATCGTCGCGCCGCGCGCGGCCACGAAGGTCCACTACTGGGACCGCGCGGTGCCCCTCTTCTACGCCTATGACGTCGAGCGCCAGATCGAGGAGATCCACGCGCGGCAGGTGCCGCTGAGGTCCGGCGGCGCGCTCGTCTTCGACCAGGCCGAGGCGCTTGTCGCAATCGACGTCAACAGCGGACGCAGCCGCAGCGCGAAGGACTCGGAGACCAACGCGTACCAGACCAACTGCGAGGCGGTCGACGAGATCGCCCGGCAGCTCCGGCTGCGCGACCTCGGCGGCCTCATCATCCTGGACCTCATCGACATGAGGTCGCCCAAGCACCGCCGGGACATCGAGCAGCGCATGGCTGACGCGCTCCGCCGCGACCGCGCCAAGACCACCTTCCTGCCCATCGGCGACTTCGGCATGATGGAGATGACCCGCCAGCGCATGCGGCCGAGCCTGCGCAAGACTCACTTCAGCGACTGCGCGCACTGCAGCGGCAGCGGCGAGATCCGCATGCCCGATGCGGTGGCCGCCGACGTGATCCGGCGCGCCACGCTGCTCTTCACCTTTGACCGCGTGCGCCGGGTGGAGGTCGTGTGCTCGACGAAGATCGCCACCGAGATGCTCTCGAGCAAGCGGCGCATGCTGCACGACCTCGAGGAGCGCACCGGCAAGCGCGTCGATGTGCGCATCAGCGAGGCCTTCGCGCCAGACCGCGTGGATCTCTACGCGTACGACGAGCGCAACGCCGACATCGACATCTCGCGCATGCCCACGTTCGAGCCGCCGCCGGCGAGCCGGCTGCCGGTCGAGCTGCCGCCCGAGGCCGAGCAGGACCTCTCCCCCGAGGACATCGCCGTCCGCAAGCGTCGCCGCCGCCGCAAGGCGCAGCCCGCAGACGCGACGGCGATCGCGCTGTCCGGGGGCTTCGACGACCTGCCGGACATCGACGCGTCCGAGCGCCCGCTCCGCGAGGAGCTCGCCGCGGCCGGCGAGCGTCGTGCCGAGCGCGCGGCACGCGAGCGTGAAGAGGATCGCGGCGAGGACGAGGACCGGGGATCGCGCCGCGGCCGCAAGCGCCGCCGCGGCCAGCGCGAGGAGGCGGCTGCGGAGCGCACTGCGGAACCCGTGCCATCGCGCGACCAGGGCTCCGATCGCGGCAGCCGCGACGACCGCGGAGGCAAGCGCAAGCGCCGACGCCGCGGACGCGGACGACGCCTGCCCTCGGACATCGCGTCGATGGCCGCCGAGCAGTCGGCCTACGAGACGTCCGTCGTTGCCGCCGCGGTCGGCATGTCAGCCGATGCGCTCATCGAGGACCTTCGCGGCGCCATCGATCCCGAGCTGGCGGCGCTGCTGCTGCCGGGCACCCTGATGCTCCCGCCGGAGCTGATCGCCGTGGCGGCGCAGCGCCATGCGCCGCCCGAGACCGACGACGAGTCTGGCGATGAATCCGACGGCGCGGAGCCAGGCGCCGCGGAGTCTGGCGTCAGCGATGCGTCCGGTGCCGGGGCCGATGGAGCCGAGGGCGACGGCTCGGGCGACTCGGGCGCCGGTGACGATGCGCGCGAAGACGCGCGTGACGACCGAGAGGGCCGAGGCCGGCGCAAGAACCGCCGCGGCGGGCGCAACAGGCGCGGACGCCGGGATGCCGAAGGCGGCGAGCGGGAGACCGGCGGAGCGCACTCCGACACAAGGCCGGCCGCCCAAGAGGCCTCGGACTCGGCACGCCCCGCGGAGCAGCCGGCAGCCTCGCAGGCTGAGCCTGCCGCAGCAGCTGAGCCTGCCGCAGCAGCTGAGCCAGCGCCGGCTCCGAAGCCGCGACGCCGGTCGCTCTACTCGGCCGTGCTGCGCAAGCTCTCCCCTGCGGAGCGCTCGAAGGTCAAGGGCCGGCCTGAGTGATGCCCACTCCTCGCGCGAGCGATGAGCGGCGGCTGTGGATCCTCGGATCCACAGGATCGATCGGCGAGAGCGCGATCGATGTCATCACGCACCTGGATCCGGCGGCAGGAGTGCGGTACCGCGTCGCGGGACTCGCCGCAGGCCGCAACGGAGGCCGTCTGGCCGAGCAGGCGCGCGCGCTCGGCGCGCCGGTCGTTGCCGTCGCCGACGCTGATGCTGCAGAGGATCTTCGCCGCGAGCTGCCCAGCGGCACCACGCTGCTGTGCGGCGCAGACGCCGCCCAGCAGATGATCGAGTCGCATGCGCAGCGCGGTGACATGGTGCTCGCCGCGATGGTGGGCGCCGCCGGCATCGCGCCGGTGATGGCCGCAATCGGGCGCGGATGCGACATCGCGCTCGCCAACAAGGAAACGCTCGTCGCTGCGGGCGCGATCGTGATGTCCGCGGCCGATCGCGCGGGAGTGCAGCTCCTGGCCGTCGACAGCGAGCACAGCGCCGTGGCGCAGTGCATGCGTTCTGGCCAAGGCGAGCGAGAGGTCGCGCGCGTCGTGCTGACCGCAAGCGGCGGTCCCTTCCGCACCGCCACCCGCGAGCAGATCATGTCCGCCACGGTGGAGCAGGCCCTGCGCCATCCCACCTGGTCGATGGGCCGCAAGATCTCCATCGACAGCGCCACCATGATGAACAAGGCACTCGAGGTGGTCGAGGCGCACTGGCTGTTCGGGCTCGACGCGGACCGCATCGATGCCATCGTCCACCCGCAGTCGATCGTGCACTCCTTCGTCGAGTTCACCGATGGCAGCGTCATCGCGCAGCTCTCCCCTCCCGACATGCGGCTGCCGATCCAGTACGCGCTCACCGCACCCGCACGCGCACCAGGCCGCGCCACGCGCATGGACTGGCGCACGCTTGGCTCGCTCGCGTTCGAACCGGTGGATCACGACCGCTTTCCGGCCATCAGCCTCGCGTGGCGCGCGATCCGCGCAGGCGGCACCGCAGGCGCCGTGCTTAACGCCGCCAATGAGGCCGCGGTCGACGCCTTCTGCGCGGGACACCTGCGCTTCGGCGAGATCGCCGAGGTCGTTGCGGCTGCGCTCGACTCGATCACGCCCACTCCCGTGCGCTCGCTCGCCGACGTCTACTCCGCCGATGCCGCCGCGCGCGCATTCGTCGCAGGCCGCCTTGCGCCAGCCTGACTGCGCCTGACTACCCTTGAACCATGGGACTGCTCGGCGATGGCGCCATCCTCCTGCTTGTCGTCGCCGGCTTCGGCCTCCTGATCGCGATCCACGAGCTTGGCCACTTTGCCGCCGCGAAGTGGGCAGGCATCCGGGTGCATGACTTCGCCGTGGGCATGGGCCCTGCGGTCCTCGCGTGGCGGCGCGGGATTGGCCTTCGCTTCGGTTCGACTGCGCCGGACGTGCGCACGCGCATCGGCAAGGCTCCGTGGGACGCCACCGAGGCGGAACTCGGGAAGGCCGGGATCGGCGAGACCGAGTACGCGCTGCGCGCACTGCCGCTCGGCGGATTCGTGCGCATGCTCGGACAGGATGACCTCGACCCCAACGCCACGAGCACGGATCCGCGCGCCTACAACCGGTGCCCGATCGGCAAGCGGATGGTCGTGGTGTCCGGCGGCGTCGCCGCGAACATCGCCATCGCGCTGGTGTTCTTCATCGTCGCGTTCATGGCAGGCGTCTTCTTTGAGGCGCCCATCGTGGGCGCCGTGGCGCCAGGCAGCCCCGCCGCGGAGGCAGGTCTCGAGCCGGGTGACCGCATCGTGTCGATCGACGGCGGCAACGTCAGCACCTTCGCCGACATCCAGATCGCGGGCGCCATGAGCAGGCCCGGACACCCGCTGACGATCGTCGCGGAACGCCAGGTCGACGGATCGCCCCGCCAGGTCACGGTCACGGTGGAACCGCGCGCAGACCCGCAGATGGGCATGCGCATGATGGGGATCGCACCCGCCACGAGCACCACGCTCCTGAACGAGCCCGATGCGCTGCCGTTTGTCATCTCCGCCATGAGGCGCGCAGGATTCTGGGCTGGCGCAGCTGCGCCCACGCCCCAGCAGTTCGCCAGCGACGTGCTGGCGGTTCGGCTGGTGGACGTGGCTGGGAGGCCCGCGCGCACGCAGGACGACCTCCAGGCCGCGATGGCCGCATCTGGAGGCTCGCCGGTCGCGAGCACCTGGGAATTCCTCGAGCGCAGCGGTCCGCGGAACGTGGATGTCATGCTCCGGCCGGTGCCGATGTGGCCGATCCTCATCTACGCCGATGCGCCGCCCGATGCGCCTGCCGACTATGAGGTCGGCTTCGCAGGACTCACGCCGCTCACGCGCATCGCACGAGTGCCCCCCGATGCGCCGGCCGCAGCGGTGCTCCGTGACGGCGACGTGATCCTGCGCGTGGGCGACCTCATCGGACCACGGCAGATGGAGCTCCGGCTGACGCTGCAACGCGCGGCAGGCTCGGTGGTGCCGATGCGCGTGCTGCGCGAGGGCCGCGAGGAGAGCGTCTTGGCTCCTGTGGGCGGCGACGGGCGTCTGGGTGTGGAGATCGGGTACGCCTTCGATGTGCCGATGATCGCTCGACCCTTCGACCGCGTGCGGCTGCCCGCGCAGGATCCGGCGAAGCCCGATAGCGCGCCCCGCATCGAGGACACGGCGGCCGCACCGCTCGACCTCCTGCCTCTGACGCGCATCGACTCCATCGGCGGGCGTGCGGTGACCGACTGGGACTCGATGTTCGCGGCATTCCGCGACGCCGCTCGCGGCGACGGCGCCGTCGAGGTGCCGCTCACGTGGACACTGCCCACCGCAGGCGCGCAACCCTCGTCGGGCACGCTCAAGCTCGGCGCATCCGATGCACGCGAGATCTCCCGCGCCACATGGACCTGCGCGATCCCGCCGAGCCTCTTCGCGCCGCTCCAGACAGTGCTGTCCGCCGGAGGCGATCCGCTGCGCGCCATCACGATGGGCTTCCGCGAGACGCACAAGCTGGTGATGCTGACCTACCTCACGATCGACCGCCTCTTCCGCGGCACGGTGGGCGTCGAGCAGCTGCGCGGGCCCGTCGGCATCGTGCACATCGGCACGCGCGTGGCCGACCGCGGCATCACCTACATGATCTTCTTCCTCGCCATGATCAGCGTGAACCTCGCGGTGCTGAACTTCCTGCCGCTGCCGATCGCCGACGGCGGCCTGATGGTGTTCCTGCTCTACGAGAAGTTCCGCGGCAAGCCGCCATCGCCGGGATTCCAGAGCGCCGCGACGCTCGCCGGACTGGCGCTCGTCGGTCTCCTCTTCGCGGTCACGTTCTACAACGACATCATGAGGCTTATCCGATGAGCGCACCGGTCACGATTCTCACTGGCGCCGGCAGCGGCATTGGGCACGCGCTGGCGCTGATGCTCGCCGCCGAAGGGCACACGCTCCATCTCGTCGGACGCACCGCAATAAAGCTCGAGCGGACGCAGTCGGAGATCCTCGCGGCGCATCCGGGCGCGCAGGTCAGGGTGCACTGCATCGACATCTGCGACAGCGACCTCGCGACCGGGGTCGTCGACTCCGCAATCGCCAACGATGGCGGTGTCGACTGCCTCGTCAACTGCGCGGGCATCGCGCCGCTTGCCCCGATCGACAAGACCGACGAGTCCCTGCTCGAGCATGCCTTCCTGACGAACGCCTTTGCGCCCGCGTTCCTGATCGCGCGCTGCTGGCCCCACTTCGCCGAGCGGCGCGCGGGCTGCATCGTGAACATCTCGTCGATGGCCTCGCTCGACCCCTTCCCTGGCTTCTTCGCCTACGCCGCGAGCAAGGCGGCGCTCGACTCGTTCACGCGAAGCTGCCACACTGAGGGCACGCGCCGCGGGATCCGCGCCTTCTGCATCAACCCAGGTGCGGTCGAGACCCCGCTGCTGCGCAGCAATTTCCCCGAGAGGGTGCTGCCGCACGCCAGGACCCTCGAACCGGAGGCTGTCGCCCGCGTCGCCCTCGACTGCATCGCCGGCCGGCGCGAGTCCGACCGCGGCAAGGCAATCCCCCTGCCGAGCCCCTAGCTCTGGGCACCGGAGGGGGCTTGCGCCAACCGGGGAATCCTGCGGCTTCCGAAGTCCGGTCGCGGGGCCGTTCTGACCACCATGATCCGCTGAATCGAGGGTATCCCGGTGCCTTCTGACGCGATTTGACCCCACCGGACTGGACTGACACCCACCTACGGGGGAACATTGCGTCGGTTGGGTCCCTGTCCGGGCTCTCCCCCTACCCATGAAGACCAAGAACGCCCTCTCGCTGACCGCATCCCTGGCCTTGGTTCCGGTGGTCACTGCGCTCGCTGCTGCGCACCCCCAGCAGTCGCCTGAAGGTGCCGCCGGCATCCGCGCCGCAGGACTTGTGCCATCGACTGCCGCGTCCGATGGCGCCCTCACACGACCCTCAGGACCCGTACCGCAGCCGGTCGACGAGATCCGCGCCGCCAAGGACAGGTTCCTGCGCATGATGCCCGGAGCCATGCTCTCCGAGCGCGCAGGACGCATCACACGCGTCTTCGGCATTCCGCTCGCGACTGGCCGCAACGCCACGGACAGCGCGCAGCGCTTCGTGCGCGAGCACGTGCGCATGCTCGGCGCGCGGCCCGGCGAGATCTCGACGATTGGCCCGTTCCCCGACGCGCGTCATGTGCAGCCTGCAGGATGGGACCCTGCGCTCGAGACCTTCCGGTTCACGATCGTCGGGTTCACGCAGCAGGTCAACGGCATCCCGGTGTTCCAGACCGCACTCAAGGCGCTCGTGCGGAACGAGCCCGGCTGGCCTGTATCGCTCGTCTCGAGCGATCTCCGCGACCTTGGAGACTTCCCTGACGCACTGGGGGCGATGAGGCTGGAGATGCCGCCTGAGTCGGTGTACGCGGGCGCTGTGCTCGGCGGTGACGCGGGCAAGTTGCAGCCGCAGGACGCGTCGCTCGTGATCTTCGCTGGGTCGGACGAGGTCCCGCATCCGCCGACGCTGGCAGTGCGGTTCGTCGTCGAGCAGGGCGCGCCTGGCGATGCGGCCTACTCGAAGGTGCTCCATGTGACTGATGCCGCAGACGGCACGCCGCTCTTCCAGGAGAGCCTGATCTGCCATCTCGGCACCGGCGGGTCCTGCGGCGTGCGGGCCAATGCGACTCAGGGATTCGTGGCTGACGTGTGCGCACCCGGGGTCAGCCAGCCCATGCCGTACGCCCTGCTCGAGTGGTCGGGTCCGGCCAGCGGCAGCGGCTTCGCGGATGTGGCCGGTCTCTTCACGATCCCCTACTCGGGCACGCAGCCGCTCTCGGTCACGTCGCGCCTGGCCGGGCGCTTCTTCACGGTCGCCGATTCGGGCGGCACGCCTGTCTCGTCGGTGAGCGCCAGCGCACCGGCCGGCTCGAGCCAGACCCTGCTCCACAACCCCGCGAACGACTCCGAGCTCGTGCGCGCGCAGGTCAATGCCTACCTGCACTCCAACAT
>VERO01000035.1 GCA_018882625.1 Phycisphaerales bacterium
ATCGTCGCCCGACGCGCGCGGACGGCCCCAGCCCCATCCGCCGCTCCACTCGCCCGACTCTCGCGCCGCCGATCGCCATCCGCCGCCGGGGCGCCGCGGCCCGCCGGACCATCCGCCCTCGCCGCGCACCGGGCCGAGCGACGCGCCAGGCGCCGCATCGTGGCGATCGACGCTCTCCTCGGGCAGCTCGCGCAGGAATCCGCTCTCGATCGTGCTCATGCGCACGCCACGCTGCGCGCGGGTGGCCGCGCTGGTGATGAGCAGGTGTCGCTCGGCGCGCGTGATGCCCACGAACAGCAGCCGGCGCTCCTCCTCGATGCCGATGCCCGAACCCTCTCCGATGCTGCGCGCGTGCGGCAGCAGCCCCTCCTCGAGCCCTGCGATCGACACGAACGGGAACTCGAGGCCCTTCGCCGCATGCAGCGTCATCAGCGTGACTGCGCCGCGCAGCGGGTCCACTGCATCCGCATCGGCCACCAGCGTCACGCGCTCGAGGAAGCCGCGCAGCGCATCGCCGAGCGTCGCCGGGGCCGCACCCGGCTCCCCTTGCGGAACCTCGAACTCCGCCGCCGCGTTGGCCACCTCGCGCACGTTCGCGACGCGGTCCTGCGCGTCCTGGTCGTCGCCGGCGATCTCCTGCGCGGCGCGCTCCATGCCCGCCTCCTCGAGCAGCCGCGCCACGAAGGGGCCCAGGTTCCCCGCGGGCTTCGCCGCGAGCTCCTCGCGGTAGCGGCCGACCATCGCCGCGAACGACGCCATGGCGTCCGCCGTGCGCGCCGCCACGCCCGCCGCGCGCGCATCCAGGCACGCCTCGAGCAGCGTGATGCCGCGGCGCATCGCCAGCGCCTCCACCTTCTCGACGCTCCTGTCGCCGATGCCGCGCGACGGCACGTTGACCGTGCGGCGCAGCGAGAGGTCATCGCGCGGATTCGCGACGAGCCGCAGGTACGCGAGCGCGTCCTTGACCTCGCGCCGCTCGTAGAACGCCGTGCCGCGCGCGATCACGTAGGGGATGCCGCGCCGGCGGAGCACGTCCTCGATCGCGCGGCTGAGCGCATTCATGCGGTAGAGCACGGCCATCCCGCTCCACACGATGCCGGCATCCGCAGCCTCCTGCAGCGCATCCGCGATGACCTGCGCCTCGTGCATCTCGTCGATGCACCGCACGACGCGCGGGCGCGCGCCCGCCTCGAGCTGCGTCGAGAGATCCTTGTGGCGGCGCGCGGCATTGCGCCGGATGAGCCTGTCGGCGACGTTGACGATGTGGCCTGTGGACCGGAAGTTCTCGCCGAGCGGGATCACCGTCGCGCCGTCGAAGCGCTCCTCGAACTCGAGGATGTTCGCGATGTCGGCGCCGCGCCAGCCGTAGATCGACTGGTCGGGGTCGCCGACGACGCAGATGTTGCGGTGCGCGCTCGCGATCGCCTGCGCCACCATGAACTGCGCATGGTTCGTGTCCTGGTACTCGTCCACAAGGACGTGCTGGAATCGCTGCTGCAGGTCGGCCCGCACCGCGGCATCGTCGCGGAGCATGCGCGCCGCACGCAGCAGCAGGTCGTCGAAGTCCAGCGCCGACTGGCGCTGCAGCAGCGCCTCGTACGCGCGGTAGATCCGCGCATCGGACCTGCCCTGGAAGTCCGCCGCCTCCTGCGCGAACTCCTCGGCCGTGAGCAGCCTGTTCTTCGCGGCGCTGATGCGCGATGAGAGCACCGACGCGGGAAACGACTTTCGGTCGAGCCCGAGATCCTCGATCGCGCGCTTGAGCAGCGCGTGCGCATCGTCGGAGTCGATGATGCTGAACGATGCGTCCAGCGGCGCACCGAGGCCGGCTGCGGCGCTCATCGCCCCGTAGCGGCGCAGCAGTCCTGCGCAGAACGAGTGGAAGGTCCCGACGACGAGGCCCCTCCGTCCCGGCAAGTCCTCGGCCACGAGCGCATCGACACGCTCGCGCATCTCGCCGGCCGCCTTGTTGGTGAAGGTGAGCGCGAGGATCCGCCATGCCGGCACCCCCGATGCGATCAGGAACGCGATGCGACGGGTGATCACCCGTGTCTTGCCGGAGCCCGGTCCGGCGAGCACGAGCATGGGACCGCCCGGATGGGTGACGGCCTGTGCCTGGGGGTCTGTGAGATCCGCCACGAGGGCGGTGTGGGGCGCATCCTGCGTCACGTCGTGGTCGAGTCTAGGGAACGCGAGCGCGCCCCCGACGACAGCATCCGACAAGGCATGCACCCTCGAGCCAAACCCCTCCACATCGGTCCGAAGAGCGCAAATCCTGAAAATGTATTGGGTTACGTATCAGTCCAGCGGAATCGTCCAAAAATCAACAGATTGTGGTGAGTCACCGCTTGTCACCACAATAGGTTGGGGTAGAGTCGCTGAATCGAGCTGGACGGTTGTGGGCCACTTGCTCGAGGCGTTGGTGCCGAAATCGCATGCGGCAGGCACGGAGAAACGGCGGCAAGGCCGTGATCCTGTGTCAGTCGGGAGCGTGCGG
Organism: Phycisphaerales bacterium; assembly: GCA_018882625.1. Classification (GTDB taxonomy): domain Bacteria; phylum Planctomycetota; class Phycisphaerae; order Phycisphaerales; family SM1A02; genus ZLKRG44. The sequence goes on from VERO01000035.1 coordinate 2,498, forward strand.
GTTCGGCGGCGCGGGAACCGGAGATGGCGGCGCGGATCGGACCGCCTGCCCTGACCTGGACCCTGGCGGCTGGACGGTGTCGAGGCTCCCCTGCCACATGCGGGACCCTCGGAGAGGAAGCGCTGAGACGACATGGGAATCCTGTGCGACACGCAAATCCGGGAGCACGTCAGCATCGAGCCCTTCGAGGAGTGCAGCAAGCGGCACGGCACCATTTCCTATGGGGTATCGAGCTACGGCTACGACGTCCGTGTCGGCACGCGCTTCAAGATCTTCACCAACGCGACCTCCGGCGGCGTCGCGATCGTCGACCCCAAGCGCTTCACGAACGACCTCTTCATCACGATCGACACGGCCGAGACGGGCCGTGACCATGTCATCATCCCGCCCAACTCCTTCGCGCTCGCCGAGACCGTCGAGGTCTTCGACGTGCCGCGCGACACGCTGGCCATCTGCGTCGGCAAGTCGACATACGCACGCTGCGGGATCATCGTGAACGTCACGCCGCTCGAGCCCGAGTGGCGCGGCAAGGTCACGATCGAGATCTCCAACACCACGCCGCTCCCCGCCAAGATCTACGCCAACGAGGGCATCGCGCAGATGCTCTTCATCCGCGCCGACCGCGTGTGCGCGCGCAGCTACGCGGACAAGGGCGGCAAGTACCAGGACCAGGACGGACTCACGCTCCCCAAGGTGGACGGGCTCGCGACGGGCTGACCCGCCGCGGAACCGACACCTCCAGCATCAACCCTCTCTCGAAGTCACGGACACGACGCAATTCCAACGCTCCAGGACGACACGCCATGAAGATCAACCGACGTTTCACCCGACCCGACGCCGACGTGTACTCGACCATCGAGTGGTCGACCCGAAGCAGCAAGATCACCAACGCCGACGGCTCGGTGGTCTTCGCGATGGATGACGCCGAGGTGCCGCGCGAGTGGAGCCAGCTGGCGACGGACATCGTCGTCAGCAAGTACTTCCGCAAGGCTGGCGTGCCGCAGCGTGACGCGCAGGGCAATGTGGTGCGCAACGCCGACGGCACCACCGTCCTCGGTCCGGAGCGCTCGGTGCGTCAGGTCGTGCACCGCCTCGCCGGATGCTGGCGCCACTGGGGCGAGTCGCACGGCTACTTCGACTCGGCGGAGGACGCGCAGGCGTTCTACGACGAGCTCGCGCACATGCTGCTGCGCCAGGTGGCCGCGCCCAACAGCCCGCAGTGGTTCAATACCGGGCTCAACTGGGCCTATGGCATCAACGGCCCCGCGCAGGGCCACTGGATCGCCGACCACACCACCGGCGCCGTGTCGCTGGCGAGCGACTCCTACACGCACCCGCAGCCCCACGCGTGCTTCATCCAGTCCGTCTCCGACGACCTCGTCAACGAGGGCGGCATCATGGACCTGTGGGTGCGCGAGGCGCGCCTCTTCAAGTACGGCTCGGGCACAGGCACGAACTTCTCCGGACTGCGCGGCGAGAACGAGAAGCTCTCGGGCGGCGGCCGCAGCTCGGGCCTCATGAGCTTCCTCAAGATCGGCGACCGCGCGGCGGGCGCCATCAAGTCCGGCGGCACCACCCGCCGCGCCGCCAAGATGGTGTGCCTCGACGTCGACCACCCTGACGTGGAGGCGTTCATCAACTGGAAGGTGCGCGAGGAGATCAAGGTCGCTGCGCTCGTCGAGGGCATGAAGCACCTCACCGCCACGCAGAAGGAGGTCGCCCAGGCGCTCGGGCTCACGCTCGACTACGACTTCAACGGCGAGTCCTACTACACCGTCAGCGGCCAGAACTCGAACAACTCGATCCGCCTCACGGACGACTTCATGGATGCCGTCGACGGCGACGGCGACTGGACCTTGCGCCGGCGCACCGACGGCCGCCCCGCGAAGACGCTGAAGGCGCGCGAGCTGTGGCGCCAGGTGAACGAGGCCGCATGGCACTGCGCCGACCCCGGCGTGCAGTACGACACCACCATCAACGCCTGGCACACCTGCCCCGCTGCAGGCCGCATCAACGCGAGCAATCCGTGCAGCGAGTACATGTTCCTCGACAACACGGCGTGCAACCTCGCGTCGATCAACCTGCTGAAGTTCTACGACCCTGACACGCGCGCCTTCGACATCGCGGGCTTCGAGCACGCCATCCACCTCTGGACGGTGGTGCTCGAGATCTCCGTGCTGATGGCGGCGTTCCCCTCGCGCGAGATCGCGGAGCTCTCGTGGCGCTACCGCACCCTCGGCCTGGGCTACGCCAACCTCGGCGCGATGCTGATGCAGGCGGGCATCCCCTACGACAGCGACGAGGGACGCGCGGTGTGCGGCGCGATCTCCGCGGTGCTCACCGGGCGCTCCTACGCGACGAGCGCGCTGCTCGCCGCGGAGCATGGCGCCTTCGCCGGCTTCGCCGACAACCGCGAGCACATGCTGCGCGTCGTCCGCAACCATCGCCGTGCGGCGCATGGCGTGGCGCGCGACTCGGCCGAGTGGGAGACGCTGCGCATCCGACCGGTGCCGATCGACCACGACCTCTTCCGTGCGGGGCGCGTGCACCTGGCCAACTCCGGAGCGCTGCTCGGCGCAGCCGTCGGCGCCTGGGACCAGGCGCTCCTGCTCGGCGAGGAGTTCGGGTACCGCAACGCGCAGGTCACCGTCATCGCGCCCACGGGCACGATCGGGCTCCTGATGGACTGCGACACCACCGGCGTGGAGCCGGACTTCGCGCTCACCAAGTTCAAGAAGCTCGCCGGCGGCGGATACTTCAAGATCGCGAACCAGTCGCTGCGGCCTGCGCTGAAGGCGCTGGGCTACTCGCCGCGCGAGGTCGACGACATCCTCACCCACGTCATGGGCCGCATGAGCCTCGACGTGGCGCTTCCGCACCGCGACGGCTCCGCAGGCGATGGCGCGCTCGGCACGCTGCGCGAGTTCCTGGTGGCCAAGGGCTACACGGGCGAGGAGCTGGTGTCGGTCGAGAACATGCTCCCGACGGTCTTCGAGGTGGCGTTCGCGTTCTCCGCATGGAGCATGCCCGAGCGGGTCCTCAAGGCTGCGGGCGCCGATCCGGCCGCGGCGCGCGATGACCGTGCCTTCAACGGCCTCCGCGCGCTGGGCCTGACGCGTGCGCAGATCGCCACCCTCAACCGGGTGATCTGCGGCACCCAGACCGTCGAGGGCGCTCCGCACCTCAAGGACGAGCACCTGCCCGTCTTCGACTGCGCGAACCGCTGCGGCCCCACCGGCACCCGCTTCATCCGCCCCGACGGCCACATCCACATGATGGCCGCGGCGCAGCCCTTCATCTCGGGCGCGATCTCGAAGACGATCAACCTGCCCAACGACGCCGACGTCAGCGAGATCGGACGCTGCTACCACCTGAGCTGGGAGCTCGGGCTCAAGGCCAACGCGCTCTACCGCGACGGCTGCAAGCTCAGCCAGCCGCTCTCGACCAAGTCCGATGCCGCGGACCACGCGGAGCCCGAGGACAGCGAGGGACTCGAGGGCAGCGAGGGAAAGGGTGCGGACGCTGGTGCTGACCCGGTGGTGGTCGAGCGCGTGGTGGAGCGCGTGGTCGAGCGCGTCATCGAGCGCCCGATGCGCCGCCGCCTCTCCGACACGCGCACCTCGATCACCCACAAGTTCAACGTCAGCGGCCATGAGGGCTACCTCATCGTTGGCCTCTACGACGACGGCTCCCCTGGCGAGCTCTTCATCACGATGGCCAAGGAGGGCTCGACGATCGGCGGCCTGATGGACTCGCTCGGCACCGCGATCTCCGTCGCGCTGCAGTACGGCGTGCCGCTCGAGAGCCTTGTGCGCAAGTTCGCGCACCAGCGCTTCGAGCCCATGGGGATGACGACCAACAACGACATCCCGTTCGCGAAGAGCCTCGTGGACTACATCTTCCGCTGGCTCGGGATGCAGTTCATCGCCGGCTACCGCGAGGCCAATGCGCCCGCGCGCGCCGCCCTGCCCGCCACGGATGGCGCGGCATCCGCACCACACAGCGCCAAGGAGGACAGCGCATGGCCCAGCCGAATCAGCACCGGACCCTCAGCGGGCGGATCGTCGCGGATCGCGTCCGCCGCGAGTGGCATGACCACTTCGGCGACGGACGATGCCGACGGCGAGCCCTCCCCGGGGAGGACCGGCGCGAGCCCGGGCTCATGGATCGCCGATCGCATCACCTCCACCGCCTCGACCGTGACGACATCGACCTCGAAGCTCGAGAGGCGCGAGGTGGTGGTCGAGCATGCGAGCGGATCGGTGATCGACCAGCAGAATGCCCAGCTCATGGGTGACGCGCCCGCGTGCGACACGTGCGGGTCGATCACTGTGCGCAACGGCACCTGCTACCGATGCGTCAACTGCGGCAACAGCATGGGCTGCAGCTGATCCCAAGAACCTCGGGTGGACCCCCGCGCCACACGCGAGGGTCAACCCGACCTGACACGCGATGGGCGGAGCAGTTCGCCTGAGAGGAGCACGACAGGTCGGCGAGTGAATGGATGCTCATCTGCCCGGTCGGATACCCATGGAATCGGTGTACTCCGACCCCCTGCACCAACGGACGGGGAGTCCCGGCCATGCAGGGGACCGATCCCACGGCGAATCCCGCCCATCGCGCTGCCCACAACCGGGGTCCAGGACGGACCCCGCTTCCTCCGCGCCCCCTCGTCAGGCACTGATGCCTGGCGAGGGGGTTTTTCGTGAGTCCATGACCGCACAGGCCGACAGGCCATGCCCTTGGGCACACACCATGCGATGGAGTTCCGGGCTGACCGCGGATTAGCATCGAGGTCTATGCCCGGAGCGGTACCGCCACCTGCAACCCCGCCGGGAGCCGTCGCTGGCATACCCGCTCGCGACCGCGGGGAGGACGCGAGCGGCCCGCCCTCGATCATTGGGTACCAGATTGAGGGCCTGATCGGCACCGGTGGCTGCGGCACCGTGTGGCGCGCCCGGGAGAGCGGAGCGCTCCGGCGCACGGTGGCCATCAAGGTGCTGCGCCGCAGCGCCGGCTCGAACCGCCTGCTGGCGCGTTTCCATGCGGAGCGGCAGCTCCTGGCCGCGATGGATCACCCGGGCATCGTTCCCGTCCATGCGGCGGGCACAGACGATTTCGGTCGGCCGTGGTTCGCGATGCCGTACGTGGACGGTGCGCCCGTGACCGAGGCGGCCGATGCGCTTGCGCTCACGGTGGCGGACAGGGTCGCGCTGCTCGATCGCGTGGCCAGCGCCATCGAGCACGCGCACCAGCGCGGCATCATCCACCGCGACCTGAAGCCGCAGAACGTGCTGCTGCCGGCGCCTGATGGCTCGGGCGGCCTGCAGCCGCGGATCATCGACTTCGGCGTCGCCAAGTGGCTCTTGGGCGCCGCCTCTGATGGAGGCGCCGACACCCAGGTCGGTCAGCGCATCGGAACGCCCGGCTACATGAGCCCGGAGCAGTTCGCGGGCCAGCCCGTCGATACCCGCACGGACGTGTGGTCCCTCGGCGTGCTGCTGCACGAGCTGCTGGCGGGAGCGAGGCCCGAGCAGCGCGCGTGCGACTCTGCGGACGTGTGGGCCGGCGACGCATCCCCGCGGCGCGGATTCCGTCCGCCCTCCGAGATCGCATCATCGATCGCGCCCGGACGGCACATCGACCCGGATCTTGACGCGATCGTGAACCGCTGCCTCCAGGAGGACAGGGACGCGCGGTATGCGAGCGTCTCGCAGCTCCGCGATGACCTCGCGAGGTGGGCGCGGCGCGAGCCCGTCTCCGCGCGGATGCATGCGCCGCTGCACGAGATCAGGCTGTTCCTGCGCAGGAACCGTCCCACCGCCATCGCTGTGGCTGCGGCATTTGCCGTCACCTGCGGGCTCGCGCTCTTTGCGTTCAATTCCGCCGACGAGGCGCGCGGACAGGCGACGCGCGCGGAGCAGGCGCTCGCCAGGGCGCGCCTGAGCGAGGAGTTCACCAACCAGTTCCTCCTCGGCAACGCCGGGCTCCACACGGCCCGCCGGGACATCCCGCTCCTCATGCGCGTGCTGCGGTCGCTCGAGCCGCGCACCGGCGAGCCTGATCCGGGCGGTCCGCTTGCGGAGGCCACGCGCCACGCATTCCTCGGACGCGGGTACGCCGTGCTGCGCGAGTGGCAGTTGGCCGAACCTCACCTCGAGGCCGCATTCGCGATCTTCGACGCCGAGCTCCCCGCCGGAAGCGAGCGGACCATCGACGTGCTCATCGACCTGCTGCGCCCCCGCAACATCACCTTCGACGAGATGTCCATCGGCCATGCGCGCCGCCATCTGCTCGCCGCGGCGGTCACCGCAGACGTGCCTGCCGGGAAGACCAGGATGCTGGAGTGGCACGTCATGCTTGCGGTGCCCACCACGCACACGGACCCGGTCCGGCGAGCCGACTCGATCGCGCGCCTGCGCGCGGAGCTGGTCCGCAGGCGTGCTGCGCAGCCGGCGGACGAGTCCACGCTTGTGGCCGCCTCGGACGCGATCCTCCGCTGCGCGTGGTCCGGCTTCCCCGAGCTTGGCCGCGCCGATGCCCGCGCCGTGCTTGAGGACCTCGACTCAGGGCGCATCGCCGGCGTCAGCCCAGGACTGCTGATCGCGCTCAGCGCCGGCGGCTTCGCGGCCGGCATGATGGAGGACCAGCAGTTCAGCGTGGACATCTACGAGCGGTTCGGGGAGCAGTTCGTGGAGACCCTCGGGCGCGGGCACCGGTCGACGTTCGACATCCACAACAATGCGGGATTCGCGCTGGCCGTGCTGGGGCGCGAGCGCGAGGGCATCGAGGTGCTCAAGCGCGCGCTGCCATGGACCGTGCTTGAGTACGGGGACAGCAGTCCGCATGCGGAACTGCTGCGCAACAACATCTGGTTCGCCGAATCCCGGCTCGCTGCCCGAGGTGCCGCACAGTAACCTCCGGACATGGCCCTCGAAAGCCGGATGCGTCCTCGGCAGTTCTGGTTCACCGCGTCCTACGCGCTGCTGTGCGCCGCCTTCGGAGTGTGGGGCGCATACGACTACTGGGTCCGCATCCCGCGCCAGGAGGCGGACATCCGCGAGTACCGGCAGGCCCTGGACACGGTCAACCGCTACTCCAGCCTGGGTGCCCAGGACGCCATGCGGCTCTCCGCTGAGCAGGATGCCGAGTACCAGGCCGCGCAGGCCACGGTGGACCGGTTTGCCGGCGGTGCGCCCAAGCCGGTGGCCGCCTACGACCGTCCGCTCCAGCTCTGGGTCTACATGGTCGGGTGCGGGCTGTTCGGTACCGGCCTCTGCGTCGTGAGCATCGTCCGCACATCGTCCCGCAGCTTCCGGCTCGAGGACGATGGCACGCTGCGCGACGGGCGAGTCGAGGTCAGTCCGGACGACGTGACCGGCATCGACATGTCGCGGTGGATGGCCAAGTCGATCGCCCGGCTCACGCTGCGCGACGGCTCGACCGTCACGCTCGACGACTACAAGTACTCGGGCATGCACATGATCGTCGGCACCTACGCCCACCGCTTCGATCCGCAGGCCTGGAACGCCGATGCCACACCGGTGAAGCGTGCGCCCAAGGCGGAACCGGACCCCACAGGTGGTGCAGCAACCGGCCCCGGCGGGACAGCGGACACCGCAGGCTCCTTGCCCTCTCCAGGTGCGCCAGTTTCCGGGGCGGAAGGCAGTTCCGGCGACCGATTCCCCTCCGCCTGATGACGCGGGCGGGATGAAGTAGTCTTTCCCGCCCCGATGACTCGCACCCTCAACGACCCCACCACGTCGATCGAGAAGCGGGACCGCTGCGCGGACCTTCCGCACAGGCCGCGTGTCCTGCTGGGCAAGATCGGGCTCGATGGCCACGACCGCGGCGTGAAGCTGATCGCGCGCGTGCTCCGGGACAGCGGCGTGCACGTGATCTACTCGGGCCTGTGGCAGACCCCGCGCAGCCTCGCCATCGGAGCTCGCGACGAGGACGTCGACTGCATCGCATGCTCGATGATGAGCAACTCGCACCTGGTGCTGGTGCCGAGGCTCCTTGACGAGTGCAAGGCGGTCGGCCGGCCGGATGTGCCGGTCAACGTCGGGGGCATCATCCCGCAGGAGGACGTGAAGACGCTGCTCGACGCTGGCGTCGCGCGCGTCTACCACACCGGCACCGGGATGGAGGACATCGTCGAGAGCGTGCGCAGCTCCGTGAAGCCCTACGTGCCGCGCACGAGCGGCCCTCCGGAGGCGATCCTGGCGCGGCAGATCTCGCTCGCGCAGGCCGGCACGCTGCCCCCCGGCGCCGCACGCCAGCGGCCCGCGCGCGTGATCGGGCTCACTGGCGCGCCCGGCGCGGGCAAGAGCACGCTGGTCGCCGCGCTGTGCGGCGAGGCGGTCCGTCGCGGCACCCGCATCGCCGTGGTCGCCTTCGACCCCATGAGCCCGATCACGGGCGGGGCGCTGCTCGGAGACCGGCTGCGCGTGGACTTCAACGCCGTCGACGACAAGGTGTTCTACCGGTCGCTCGCCATTGTCGGCGAGGACTACACCGCCCTGCCCACGATCGCGGAGCTCGTGGGCGCGGCGGGATTCGACACGCTGATCATCGAGACTGTCGGCGCCGGCCAGAACGATGTCGCGATCAGGCACCATGTGGACCGGACCGCTGTCGTGACCGTGCCGGGCATGGGCGACGCCGTGCAGATGGACAAGGCCGGAATCCTCGAGATCGCCGACCTGTTCGTCGCCAACAAGGCGGACCATGCGGGCGAGTCCAAGCACGTGCGCGAGCTGCTTGACGTCGCCGGCGGCCGGCCGATCTTCGAGACCGTCGCGACGGAGGGCAAGGGCATCGTGGAGCTCTACGAGGCACTCATGTCCTGACCGCGATTCGGCACCACGCATCCCCATGACATCCATGAGCCACGTCAACCTCCCCCGCCACACGAACCAGGCGCTCGGCATCGGCCAGTACGCCATCGACTTCATGCGCAGCGGCGAGCCCTCGAGCGCTGTGCTCGACCGCACCGCGCTCTTCCACACCGATGCGGTGATCTGCGGGCTCTCTGCGCTCGCGCTCGGCACCAACGCGCCGACGCTGCTGCGCGCCGAGGCGCTCAGCTACCGCGACCGCGACGGCGCCACGGTCTTCGGCAGCGGCCGGCGCGTCGCCCCCGAGAAGGCAGTCGTGGCCAACAGCGCCGCGGTCCGCGAGTGGGACTCCAACGGCACCAACTTCGGCTACAACCCCGCGCTGGGGCACACCGCGGGCGAGTTCGGCCACAACGACTTCTACCCCGTCGCCATCGCCGCGGCGCAGGTGGGCGGCCTCGGCGGCGCCGAGGCGCTGCGCGGCATGGTCTGCATCGACGAGATCCGCGGCCGCCTTGCGGAGGTCTTCAGCCTCAAGACCTACAAGATCGATCACGTGGTGCACGGCGCGATCGCGAGCGCCGCGGTGTACGGCGCGATGCTCGGCGCGAGCGCAGAGCAGATCGAGAGCGCCATCGGCATGGTCGTGGCGCACCACATCCCCTGGCGCGCGATCCGTGCGGGCAAGCAGCTCTCCGACTCCAAGGGCGCCAGCGCCGCGATCAGCGCGGAGGCGGCGGTCGTCGCGATGCGCCGCTCGATGGCAGGGTTCCTCGGGCCGCGCGACATCTTCCGCAATCCCGAGAGCATGTTCCGGCAGTTCCAGCGCACGCAGGGCGACAGCCCCTTCGACCTGGTGCTCGGGTTCTCCGGCGACGACTTCGCCGTGATGGGCATGCACTTCAAGCTCGGCCTCTACGAGCACCAGTCGGCCGGCGCGCTTCAGGGCGTGATCGACCTCATCAGCGCGAACCCGGGAATCCTCGAGCGGCCTGGCGATCTCGAGTCGATCCGCATCCTCGCCTACGAGCCCGCGTTCGGCATCATCGGCGACCCCGCCAAGCGTGACCCCAAGACGCGCCAGAGCGCCGACCACTCGATGGTCTACATCGTCTCGACGATGCTCCGCAAGGCGTACGAGCTCCGCGAGTCCGCGGGCGCGGCTGGCCTTCCCGCGTCGAATGACGAGTGGTGGAAGGCGCTGATGCTCGGGCCCCACGACTACTCCGCCGAGGCCATCCACGACGAGCGCACGCGCGCCATCATGGCGACCATCGCCTTCGAGCATGGCGGCGCCGAGTACGACCGCCGCTACCCCGACGGCATCCCCACGTCGCTCGTCATGGGCCTCAAGGGCGGGAAGGCGCTCGACAGCGGCCTCGTCATGTACCCGGCCGGGCACGCGCGCAACACCACCGCGGACCTGCGCGGCATCCTTGACGCCAAGTTCCGACTGCTGGGCCGTCTGGCGGTCAGGAAGCCGTCGAAGCTCGTCGACCGCCTCTCTGCCATCGGAGAGGCCGGGCCCAAGGACCTGCGCAAGCTGCTCGACGTGACCATCGAGGACCGCGGACGCTTCGAGTGACCGGTCGCGGCCGCGGCGCGCAGGTCGTGCGGGGCAACGCGCCGGCGATCGCACTCACCGCACCGAGTGCAGCCTGCAGCCGCCGTCCTCGTAGACGACCTCCATGCGCATGAAGCTGAACTCCTTCCGCAGCCGCGGATGGAGCCTGTAGCGCTGGTGCTGCGGCCCGCCGATGCTGTCGGCGATCACGTCCGTGGAGTTCCAGCCGGCGGCCATGCGGTTGAGGAACGCCAGCAGCTCGGTGCGGTTGGCCTCGCACCACGCGACGAACTCGTCGCGGCCCATCGCATGGCGCGACGCACGCGAGGTGAGCTGCTCCCAGATCGCCTCGTACTCGCGCTCGCGGATGCACTCGCTGAAGTTCTCGAGCACGTGCTCCGGCATCGCGGCGCGCAGCGTGATGCGGCCGCTGCCGTCGCGCTCCCGGATCGTCAGCTCCGCCGAGGGCGGCGGCAGGTCCTGGCCCGACTTCCGGGCGATCTCGCGCATCTGCTCGACGCTCATCGGCTTGCCGTACTCGTCGAGCATGTAGGTGCCCACCGGAAGCGCGTCCTTCGCGGGCGCCGCGCCCTCGGAGGGGAGACGGTCGACGAAGACGATGGTGCGCCCATCGGCGGTGCGGATCGGCGCGCTGTCGGACCCGGTCTCCTGCCCCGGCTGGCGCTTGTGGTACTCGACGCGTTCAGGGCCGCAGCCCGCTGCGACCGCGAGGGCGGCGGAGGCTGCGAGGACCGCCATGGCGACCCGCGCGCTCATGCGCCCGCGCGCTCCGCACGGCCGGCGGCGATGCGCCAGGGCCCATCCACGCCTCGCGACCATGCGAGCCTGACCGCAAGCGAGGGATCCGGAGCCGGGCAGTCGAGCCTCGCGTGCGTGCCGCGCGACTCGGTGCGGGCGCTCGCCGCATGCGCCATCAGCGTGGCGGTCGTCAGCAGGTTCTGGATCTCCCAGCCCTCAGGCGACTCGAACACCGGCCCCAGCGCGTAGCGGCCCCAGAACGACATCATGTGGATCGCGTCATCGAGCTTCGGCCCCTCGCGCACGACGCCCACGTTGCGCCACATGGCGCTGCGGAGGCTGCTGCGGATGTCGATCAGGTCAAGCTCTCCTGCCACCGTCGGCCGCGTGTCGCTCTCGACGTGGACAGGCACGGGATCCGCCAGCCCGTCGCCGAGCGCCGCAACCGCGGCGCGCCTGCCGAAGACCAGCCCCTCGAGCAGGCTGTTGCTGGCGAGCCGGTTGGCGCCGTGGACGCCGCACGAGGCGCACTCGCCGCACGCGTAGAGGCCTGCGATGGACGACCTGCCATGCAGGTCCGTGCGCACGCCGCCGATCGTGTAG
>VERO01000279.1 GCA_018882625.1 Phycisphaerales bacterium
TCATCAAGGATCAGGACTGTCCAACACCCCCCCTGCACCCGCTGGCGGGCTTGCCTCAGCGACCAACCGTGGGGGATCCCCCGCATCAGGAGGGGTGCGCGAGGCGACAGCAGCGCCTGCGCCAGGTCGCGGCGCCCGACCATCCGTTGCGCGGCGGTGCCGCGCTGGAGCCTCGTCGCGCGCCCCTGTGCGCGCTGCGGCGGCCCCACGCGCTGCGCCAGCAGCGGAAGCAGCGGCACGCCAATCCAGCCCGCAAGCGCCTGCCCGATGCACCACGTGTGATCGATGCCGCGGTCGATGCGACGTTGCCACGGCATCGGCACCGGCACGATGCACGCGATGTGCGCCGGATGAGGCGCCTCATCGAGCGCGGCCAGGCGCATCCACTGGTTGCCGAGGGCCTGACCTGCGGCGCGGCCTCCTCGCCTGTCCTTGCCGAACTTGACCTCGCGCACCACCGCACCCCATGCGCGCTCGTCGCCGTATCCCGACAGGCGCACGGTGCCCTGGCGGGCAAGCGTCTGGCCAGCGCAGCGGCCGCAGCAGCGCCTGCCGGGGATCTTCACGCGCACCGAGTAGCCGCAGCGCAGGCACCACGTGCCCACCTCGTCGATGGGCGGTGCCGCGGCTGATGGCGACGTCACTCCGCCGGGCAGCAGCCCGCGCAAGCCGCCCGACCCCCGCTCATCACCAAAGGCGAGACCATCACGGGTGCCTCGAGCGCGGTCGTCCGCATGGACGAGAGAGCCTCGTGCCCCGTTGCCCACGTGCGCGCGCTCCTCCACTCCCGCGCCGAGCAGCTCACCCACAATGTCGCGTATCGCGTGCCGGATCGCAGTGACCATGCAGCCACCCTAGCGACCGCCGCAACGACCTCCGCAGCATGCGCCCAAAGTTCCCGCGATTCGCGCGGCACACCTCGCGATGCCACTGCACGCGCCGTCCCGGCTCACGGGGCAGCGCGTCGCCCCGCGCGACTCAGCTCTTGGCCATGCGGCGCAGCACCGTCTGAAGGATGCCGCCGTTGCGGTAGTAGTCGACCTCGACAGGCGTATCGATGCGGCACAGCACCTCGAAGCTCTTCGTGCCGCCCGGCCCCGTCGCCTTCACCGTCATCCGCTGGCGCGGCTGCAGGTCGGCGGGGATCGCGATGTCGAAGGTCTCCTCGCCGGTCAGCCCGAGCGATGCCGCCGTCTGGCCATCCACATAGGTCAGCGGCATCACGCCCATGCCCACGAGGTTGGAGCGGTGGATGCGCTCAAAGCTCTCCGCGATCACTGCGCGCACGCCGAGCAGGAACGTGCCCTTTGCAGCCCAGTCGCGACTCGAGCCCATGCCGTAGTCCTTGCCGGACAGCACCACGAGCGGCGTGCCCGCCTTCTTGTAGCTCTGCGCGGCGTCGTAGATCGGCTTCACCTGCCCATCCGTGAAGTCCTTCGTCACGCCACCGGTCGTGCCGGGCGCAAGCTGGTTCTTGATGCGCGTGTTCGCGAACGTGCCGCGCGTCATCACGCGGTCGTTGCCGCGGCGCGAGCCGTAGGAGTTGAACATCGACACCGCCACGCCCAAGCCCTGCAGGTACTGGCCCGCGGGGCTCTTCGCGGAGATGTCGCCTGCGGGCGAGATGTGGTCTGTCGTCACCGAATCGCCAAGCTTCGCCAGGCAGCGTGCACCCGCGATCGACGTGAACGACTTCGGCGCATCCTTGGTCATGCCTGCGAAGAAGGGCGGCTCCTGGATGTATGTCGATGACGCGTTCCACGAGTAGAGCTCGCCACCACCCGCGGGAATCGCCTTCCACGCATCGGATCCCTCAAACACGCTCGCGTACTGCGTCTGGAACTGCTTCTGCGTGACGCTCTGGCGCACGGCCGCGGCGACCTCGGCCTGCGTCGGCCAGATGTCGCGCAGGAACACGTCGCGCCCGTCCTTCGAGCGCCCGATGGGCTGCGTGGCGAAGTCGATGTCCACCGTGCCGGCGATCGCGTAGGCCACGACGAGCGGCGGGCTCGCGAGGTAGTTCGCCTTCACGTCCTGGTGCACGCGCGCCTCGAAGTTGCGGTTGCCGCTGAGCACGCTCGCCACCACAAGATCGCTGTCGCGGATCGCCTTGCCGATCGAGTCCGCCAGCGGACCGGAGTTGCCGATGCATGTCGTGCATCCGTATCCCACGACGTTGAAGCCAAGCTCCTCGAGGCACGGCAGCACGCCCGCATCGCGCAGGTACTCGGTCACCACCTTCGATCCCGGCGCGAGCGACGTCTTCACCCACGGCTTGCGCTCAAGCCCAAGCGCACGCGCCTTCTTCGCCACGAGACCCGCACCGATCATCACGTCGGGATTGCTCGTATTCGTGCAGCTCGTGATCGCGGCGATCACCACGCTGCCGTGGTCAAGCATGAAGTCGCGGCCATCGGCATGCACGCGCACGCCACCCTTGGGCACGGCAGGCGCGGGCGCCATCGCCAGCGCAGTGCCGCCGCCACCGGAGGCTGGCGCCGCAGCAGGCGCGCCCTCGCCCTTGCCGTACACCTTGCCGAGGTCGCGACGCCAGTTCGACTGCATCGCCGAAAGCGCCACGCGGTCCTGCGGACGAGCCGGTCCCGCAAGCGCGGGCTCGATCTTGGACATGTCGAGCTCAAGCACCTGCGTGTACTCGATCGGCAGCGAGTCGTCGCGCCACAGGCCCTGCGCCTTGCAGTACGTCTCGACGGTCTTGATCAGGCCCTCGGGGCGGCCCGTCAGGCGCATGTACGCAAGCGTCTGCTCGTCGACCGGGAAGAAGCCGATCGTCGCGCCGTACTCGGGCGCCATGTTCGCGATCGTGGCGCGGTTCGCCAGGCTCATGTGCGCGAGGCCCGGCCCGAAGAACTCGACGAACTTGTTCACCACGCCGAACTTGCGCAGCATCTCGGTCACGCGCAGCACCAGGTCGGTGGCGGTGGTGCCCTCAGGCAGGCTGCCCGTCACCTTCACGCCCACCACCTCGGGAATCAGCATGCTGATCGGCTGGCCCAGCATCACGGCCTCAGCCTCGATGCCGCCCACGCCCCAGCCCACCACGCCCAGGCCGTTGATCATGGTGGTGTGGCTGTCGGTGCCCACGCAGCTGTCCGGGAAGAGCACGCCATCGCGCTCCCACACGACCTTCGCGAGGTACTCCAGGTTCACCTGGTGCACGATGCCGGTGGCTGGCGGCACCACGCTGAAGTTGCGGAAGGCCTTCTGGCCCCACTTG
>VERO01000280.1 GCA_018882625.1 Phycisphaerales bacterium
CTCCTCCACTGCGTGAAGTTGTCTCCGCCCTCCTTCGTGCTCTCGGAGTGCCAGATCTGGCGCGGGTCGCTCTCGGGGGCGTTGGAGCCCCACGCGAGCGTGATCGCGTCGAAGTCGCGCAGCTTCAGGAGCTCCTGGTAGCGGCTCCAGTCCACCGGCCGGGTCTTCACCACGATGCCGGCCTTCCCGTAGCTGTCCTTCACGAATCGCGCGATGCGCTCGGAGACCTCGCCGCCGGTGGCGTAGGTGTATTCGAAGGTGAACGCGTCGCCCTGCTCGTTCTCGAGGATGCCGTCGCCGTTGCGGTCCTTCCAGCCCGCCTCGGCGAGCAGCGCCTTCGCGGCCTCGGGATCGAACGGCAGCGGCTTGACGTCGGGGTTGCTGCCCGGGCTCTCGGGGTTCACGGGGCCCTTCGAGACGGAGCCGATGCCGTCCCAGATGTCGCGGATCATGCGCTCGCGGTCGAGGAGCATGGTCATGGCCCGCCGGACCCGCTTGTCCGCGAAGGGCGTGGGCTTGCCGTTGCGCGGGCCGCACTGCCACGCGATGAAGCTGTAGCCGCAGCGCATGTTCGTCCACTTGAGCGCGTGGGTCGTCTTCTCGAAGTCGGGTTCGTCGCGCAGCACGGCGTTGAACTGCGGCGACGTGGGCAGCATCATCGAGCCCTCGCCGTTCTTGAAGGCCACGAGCCGGCCGAGGTCGTCCTTGATCGAGCGGAAGCGCATCCCAGCCAGCGACGGCTTCCGCGCCCAGTACTGCTCGTTGCGCACAAGCACCACGTCCTGGCCGGGCGTCCACTGCGATGCGAGGTCATCGGGGCCCTCCGGCATCCTCTCGAGCTTGAACTGCCCGGACCCCATCATGATGCCGGTCGCCTGGTTGATCTGCGAGGGCTCGAACTTCGAGTAGTAGTGCTTGGGCAGCACGCCATTGCCGAGGGCGATCAGGATGTTGGTGAAGAGCGGCTCCTTGAAGGTGAACTCCACAGTCTGGTCGTTGACGACCAGCACATCCTTCAGGTTGTCCTGCGTGCTGCGCGAACGCTCGGCCTCGATGAGCGGGTTCTGAATGAAGTCCATGTACGTCCAGCGGAAGTCCTCGGCGGTCACAGGCTTGCCGTCGCTGAAGCGGGCGAGCGGGTTGATGTGCGCACGGATCCAGAGGCCATCAGGATCGATCTGCCACGCATCCGCGAGCTGGCCCACGAACTCGAGCGTCTTGGGGTCAAAGCGGCCGAGGCTCTCGCAGACCCGGTCGAGCACGCGCGTGTAGTAGACGTCTCCGCCGATGTATGGCACCAGCTTCGCGGGCTGCGCCTCGAACAGCTCGGTGAAGACGCCGCCGATCGCATAGCCCGGCACATCCGTGGGCTCTGTCGCAGGCTCGGGCATCGGCCAGCGCTTGATCGGCACGCCGGGGCGCGCCCACGAGTCATCCGAGGCGACCTGCGCGGCACTCATGCCGCCGCGGGCTGCGCCAGCTCCGGGCGCCATCATGACCCCCCGCGACATGCGGTCCTCAAGTTGCCCGATGCGGCTCTCGACCTGCTTCAGCTGCGACTGGATGTCGCGCATGAGCATCCACTGCCGGTCGCGCTGCACCATCGATGCGATGCCGCCGATGGCGATCGCCAGAAGCAGCAGGATGACGAACAGGTCCTTGATTCCGAATCGGTTCTGCATGGGTGTCATGGCCGGCGGAGGCCGGGGTTCCGAAGGCTATCACGCACGCGCCCGACCACGCGTCGCCATCGGGTCGAAGCGGTCGCGCATCGCATCCGCGACGAAGTTGAGCGACAGCAGCGCCACAGCCACGAGCACGCACGGCCACAGCGGCAGCCACCAGCGACTGCGCACCGTGTTGACCTCATTGAGCCCGCTCGCGGCGAGATTGCCCCATGATGGCAGCGGCTCGCGGATGCCGAGTCCGAGAAAACTGAGGAAGCTCTCGGAGAGGATCGCCGCTGGCACCGCGAGCGCGGCGTACACCGTGATCGGCCCCACGAGATTCGGCAGCAGGTGCCGCGAGAACTGCCGCCACGGACCGATACCCGCCGCGCGCGCCGCTTCCATGAACGGCTGTGCGCGGAGGCTCAGCACCTGACCGCGCACCACTCGCGCGACCGTGAGCCAGCTCGTCGCGCCAATCGCGATCACGAGCACCGCCACATTGATCGCTTGCGTGCCCGCGCCCGTGCGCTCGATGCCCAGGCGCATCAGCGCACCGTCGACCGCAACCGCGAGCAGCACCACAAGCAGCATCGACGGCAAACCGTAGAGCACATCGACAGTGCGCATGAGGAGCGCATCAGTGCGCCCACCAAGCCACCCGCTAGCCGCGCCCCACAGCGTGCCGACTACGACCGCGATCGTCGCCGCCGAAAGCCCCACCAGCATGCTCACGCTTCCACCTACAAGCACGCGCGCGAGCATGTCACGGCCGAGGCGGTCTGTGCCGAGGATGGTGGAAGGCACGTATGCGGCAGGTTCGGCCGCAGTGCCGGAGCCCGAAGCGCTGGGAAGACCCGATGCCGCCGACGTCGGGACTTCGGCAGCCTCGACTGGCAACTTCGCTCCAGGCGCCAGCAGTGCGCAGTCGAGGTTTCCTGCGGCATAGCGCGGCACAGATCCGCCGCGTGAGGTGACGGCACCCGCACTCCACGGCAGCGACGCCACACATGCGAACAGGATGAGCGCAAGAAGCGCGGCACCAACGCGGCCCCATCGAGGCATGGCCATGGCGACGCTCATGCGCGCAGCGTCATGGCGCGCGCGGATCGTGTCAAGGGGCGCCCTGCGCGGGCGCGGGCAAAGGGGCCGCGGGTGTCGCGGCGCCGGACGGCACGGCCGCAGGCCGCGCAGGCACGGAAGGCGCAGGTGTCGCAGGGCTCGAGGTGGCATCGGTCGCACCCGCGGGCGACGGAGCGGTCACCGGCGAGCGCCCGATCGCGGGCTCCTCGCCGCGACGATACGCCTCGAGCGCATCCGTCACCGTGTTGTCACGGCCGCGCGCATCGCGCTCAAGATCGCCGCGCATCGAGCGCATCACCTCATCGAGCTCGGCGAGCTCCATCGCGCGCGAGCGAAGGTTCAGGTCGACCATGGTGCCGACCTTCGCACGAAGCTGTGTCTCAATGCCAGCGGCCTCCTCCATGCGTCCGGTCGAGATCGCGCTGCGCCACTGGTCGGCAAGTGAAGTCACCTCGCCTTGGATGCGCAGCTCCTCGA
>VERO01000281.1 GCA_018882625.1 Phycisphaerales bacterium
ATTCGGCCGCGCGATCCGCGATGTGCACTACTACGGCAGCGTCGACTGGGAGACGGTGCTCGTCAAGAGCCTCAACAGCGGCATGGCGATGGCTGGCGAGCGCATGAGCTTCGACCAGATGCGCGATGGCGTCGTCGACCGCTTCGGCTTCGGTCACCGCACCGGTGTGGGGCTGCCGGGCGAGGAAGAGGGGCTCCTCACGCCAGCGAGCAAGTGGACGAAGTGGACCCAGACCTCGGTGGCGATGGGCCACGAGATCGGCGTCACGCCTGTGCAGATGGCGCGCGCGTTCAGCGCATTCTGCACGGATGGATCCATCCCCACGCTGCGCCTGGTGCTGCCCGCAGACGATCAGGGCTCGCCGAGCGCGCCGCCGCGGACTGCGGTGCTCTCCGAGCCAGTGGCGCTGATGACGCGCGAGGCGATGGAGCGCGTGCTGGCCGAGGGCACTGGCCGCAAGGCGCAGAGCGCGACCTACCGCATGTTCGGCAAGTCAGGCACGGCGCAGCTGCCCAAGCCGAAGGGCCAGGGCCGCGGCTACTACGAGGACCGGTACGTGTCGAGCTTCATCGCGGGTGCGCCGCTGGCGAACCCGCGGCTCGTCGTGCTGTGCGTGATCGACGACCCGGACCGCCGCAAGGGCCACTTCGGCGGGTCGATCGCGGGTCCTGTGGTGCGTGACGTGATCGACGAGTCGCTCAACTACCTCGGCGTGAAGCCGGACCAGCTCGAGGAGCGCCGCAAGGGCATCCTCGCCACGGGACAGGACCTTCCGGAGAACGCGGCCGCGCGCGTCGAGACAGTCCTCATGCTCAACGATGACGACGTCGCCGCCGAGGAAGTGGCGCGCTAGGCCGGGGCAGCGCGGGCATCGGGCAGTTGACCCAGGCGCCCTCGGGGTTCCGAACCCGCAACGAGTTCACGGCATCTGGATGGCGTCGGTCTCTTCCTTGGTGTACGGCATCATGCCGATCACCTCAAGACGCGCGTACGCCTGCTCGCCCGAGGGCCGCGGGACCTGGCCCTCCATCGTGCCAGCCTTGCCTTGCGCGCGGGCCGCATCGAGAGCCTCGCCAGCCTTGGCCGAGCGCACGATCGCGGGCTTGGCGATGCGCTCGAGCGACTTGCGCATCGGCGCCTGCCACGTGCCGTTCTCCCGCAGCATCGCGCTGATGGCCATGCACGTGTCGAAGCATGCGCGGACCGCATCCATGTAGGCGCGCGAATCCGCGGCATTCAGCGTCTCGCCGCGCGACATGCGCGCCTGCATCAGCGCCTGCGTCTCGAAGGAGTCGGCGACCGCCTTCGACAGCGAGTCCATCTTCGCGAGGTCGTCCGGACCGGCCTGTCGCTTGCGCGTGATGGTTGCAGGCGAGCCCTCGCCCGAGCCGGAGTCTCCGCAGCCGCCGGGCACGGCGCAGAGCCCGGCAGATGCCACTGCGGCCGCAAGCGCGCGCAGCGCCGGCAGCGCCGTGGGCCGCATGGCAAGGCGGACCGCCATCACAGGCCCAGCAGCATCCGCTCGGGCTTCTCGCAGCACTCCTTGATGTGCGCGAGGAACTGCACCGCCTCGGTGCCGTCCACGATGCGGTGGTCGTAGCTCATCGCGATGTACATCATGGGGCGGATCACGATCTGGCCAGGATGATGCGGGTCCTCGACCGGCCTGCGCTTGATGCCGTGCATCCCGAGGATGCCCGACTGCGGCGGGTTCAGGATGGGCGTGGACATCAGCGACCCGTAGACGCCGCCGTTGCTGACGGTGAACGTGCCGCCAGTCATCTCGTCGATCGAGAGCTTGCCGTCGCGGCCGCGGATCGCGAAGTCGCGCACCTGGCGTTCCATGTCGGCGAAGCTCATCGACTCCGCATTGCGCATGACCGGCACCACGAGACCTCGGTCGGTGCCGACCGCCACGCCGATGTCCATGTAGTCGTGGTACTCGATCTCGTCGCCCACGATGAACGCGTTCAGGCGCGGGAAACGGCGCAGTGCGCTGACCGTGCCGGCAATGAAGAAGCTCATCATGCCCAGGCCGATGCCGTGGCGCTTCTCGAAGTGCTCCTTGTGCTCGGCGCGCAGCCGCGCGATCTCGCTCATGTCCACCTCGTTGAAGGTGGTCAGCGTCGCGGTGGTCTGCTGGCTCTCGACCAGGCGCTCCGCGATGCGCATGCGGAGCTTCGTCATCTTCTCGCGGCGCATGCCGCGACCGCCGACGGGCATCGGCGGCGGGGGAGCCGAACGTGCGGGCGCAGCGGGTGCCGGAGCCGACGCGCGCACCGGCTCGCCACCGCTCGCAGCCTCCACGTCCGCGCGCATCACGCGGCCCGCGGGTCCGCTGCCGGGCACGCTCGCCAGGTCGACGCCCTTGTCGGCCGCAAGCTTGCGCGCGACGGGAGTCGCGCGCGTCGCGGTCGCCGCGGACCTCGCCGCCGGCGCGTCGCCCTTGCCGGCCGCATCGGCAGCGACCGTCGCGGCGGGCGCTCCCGCAGCTGCCGCCTTCGCGGCGCCCGCGGGCTTCGCGGCCTTCTCGTCGATCGCCGCAACCACGGCCTTCACCTTCTGGTCGGATCCGCTGTCGGCCTTGATCTTCAGCAGGCCCGACGCAGGAGCGAGCAGCTCAAGCGTCGCCTTGTCCGACTCGATCTCGTTGAGAAGCTCGTCCTTCTCGACCCAGTCGCCATCGCCCCTCTTCCACGTGCCGAGGCGGACCTCGCTGATGGACTCTCCGGGGCTGGGAACGATCACGTCAACCATGATGGGTGCTCCGTCTACAGGGGAATGGACCCCGGGAACCTACGCGCTCATCCGCGACTGCGCGAGGGACGCGAGGCAAACAGGTCTGGGGCGTCGCCGTCGTCGGCGGCCGAAGGGGCCGGCGCCGCAGCGGCATCCGGGCCGCTGTCCGTGCCGGCATCGGCTGCCTCTGATGCGCCAGCGCTGTCCTTCTCGGCCTTGCCGCGGCGTCCGCGGCCCGCGGGCTTGGCCTCGGCGACGGGCATGGCAGGCGCGGGCTTCGCACGCGGGTCGAGCGCGGGGAAGACCATCGCGCCGAGAGCCTTGGCCATCCTCTCGTGCATGAGCGCGCTGCCGGTCGCGGGCGACGCGCAGTCGGGGCGGCCGATGTAGCGCGGGTTCACGCCGAAGCGGTCGATCATCTGTGCCTGCACATAGCGGAACGCGCCGGAGTTTCGGGTCTCCTCCTGCACCCAGCAGAAC
>VERO01000282.1 GCA_018882625.1 Phycisphaerales bacterium
ATTCCCTAGCATCCACCCATGGTTCGCGCCCTCCTTGTCGCCGCCGCCTGTCTTGCGACAGCCTGCGGCCGATCCTCCTACGACACGTCCACGCCCGAGGCGACGCTGGATGCCGCCGTGGAGATGGTGGACGATGGCGATGCGCGCGCGCTTCCGTTCCTGATCGAGATTCCCGCGCGCGACATCACCTTCGATGACGGCGTGACCGAGGCGAGCGCGATCGGCGAGGTCAAGGGCAAGGCTGGCGACATGCTCGCGCGACTGTGGCGGGTGTCGCGGAAGATCAAGCAGCGGTTCCCGGCCGACCTCGCGAAGGAGGGTGACCTCGGCGTCACGCAGCTCCGCGGGCGTGACCTGCAGGCCCTCGCCCGGCGCATCGTGGCGGACCCGTTCGCGTACATCGAGTCGCAGCGTGAGAAGCTCACGGCGGAGGACCTCGGCGACGGCACCGCAGCGCTCGACTGGGATGGCGAGCCGCTCTTCGGCGGCACCGTGACGATGGTGGAGCGCGACGGTGGGTGGAAGTTCGCGGTGCCCGTGGAGGTGCTGCGCAGCAGCCAGTACTGGCCTGATACGCGGCACGAGTGGGCTGTGCTGGCCTCGATGATGCTCGCCATCGAGAACTCGCTCGTCGACTTCGAGGCGGAGATCGACGATGGACGGATCAAGAGCCTCCGCGAGGCTGGCGAGCGCGTGGGACGCCTTGTCGGCGAGTCGGTCGTCGTGCAGAGCGTGATCTACGCGATGATGAAGCGCGACCAGGCCGCGGCCGCGCCGGCGAACTGAGGGCCCATGCCGCTGTGCCGTGCCGGCGCGTTCCGGTGCCGGATCCGCGTCAGCGTCAGATCACGACCAGGGCGATGATCACCAGCGGCGGCAGCAGGCATGCCACGCTCCAGCCGATGTAGCCGAAGAACCCCGGCATCCTGATGCCCTGTGCCTCGGCGATCGCCTTGACCATGAAGTTGGGCCCGTTGCCGATGTAGGTCATCGCGCCCATGAAGACGGCACCGCAGGAGATGCCGATGAGCACGTCGGAGTGCACCGTCTCGCCGCCCGTGAGGTGCAGGATGCCGGGACCGGTCGCGTCCGCCGGCGCCAGGCCGATCGCCGTCTGGAGGAACACCAGATAGGTGGGCGCGTTGTCAAGGACCGCCGAGAGCGTGCCCGTGGCCCAGAAGAACTGGTCGGGCGTCTGGACGCCGAGCCCGCCACCCATGCCGCGAAGGACCTGCATGGGTACCTGCATGGCGACGAAGATGCCGATGAAGAGCGCCGCGACCTCCGCGATCGGGTGCCAGTTGAAGCTGTTGTGGTTGCGCGCGGCGAATGGCGATGTCCACAGGCTCAGCAGGAGCACGGTCACCATGATCCCCTCGCGCAGGAAGTTGGGCGTCACAAAGGGCACGGCGAGCCACTCCGAGAGCGGGAACATGCGTCCGGGCACCACGAACGCGACTGCACCCAGGATGAGCGCCAGCCAGAGGATGTTGACGAGTCCCTCCATGCGGAAGCGGCTACCCGGCGCAATCGCCTGCCGCTCCACGTGCACCTCGAGCGGCTCCGCCCTGAAGGCACGCCGCTCAAGCGTGTAGTAGATGCACAGCAGCATGCCGTTGACGATGATCCATTCATTCCAGAGCACCAGCGTCCAGAAGAAGGGCACGCCCTTCAGGTAGCCCAGGAACAGCGGCGGATCGCCGATCGGCAGCAGCAGGCCGCCGCAGTTGGACACGCAGAAGATGAAGAAGATGACGGTGTGCACCTTCCGCGTGCGCCGCTCGTTGACGCGCAGCAGCGGCCTGATCAGGAGCACGCTCGCGCCAGTGGTCCCGAGCACGCTCGCGAGCGACGTGCCCACGATGAGGAACAGCAGGTTGACGAAGGGGGTTGGCCGCGCACGCGTATGGATCGCGATGCCGCCGGACACCGCAAAGAGCGACGCGAGCAGCACGATGAAGGGGATGTACTCATCAAGGATCGCGTGCTTGACGGCGTATCCCGCCGCGGCTGCCCCAGCCTCCATGTCCGGTGCGGACAGGATGAGGTAGGCGAGCGTGGCGAGTCCGCAGGCGACGGACACCTGCACCTTGCTGAAGTTCCGCTCCCACCAGTGATGGGTCGCCGGGATCAGCGGGAACAGCGCGATGCACAGCAGCAGCGCCACAAAGGGAACGGTGCCGAGCTGCCACAGCGGAGGTAGCGCCGTGCCCGCATCAGCAATCAGCGCGGGCAAGTGCGGCACGGGGGGGTGCGGCACGGGAAGATGCGGTGCGCCGGATGCGGCACCGGCACCGTGCGTCGCATCAGCGATGTGCAGCAGGACAGGCATTGGGGTCGCACGATACGCACGAACCGTGTGCATGGGGTCAAGGCACTGCGCTGAGACCTAGACTGCACGCGGTGCCTAACGACGTCCCGAGACGCGCTCGGCGAGGCGGCAGCGGAGCGGCACGCGCCGCGGAGTCGTGCTGCGCTGCTGTGATCGCGTGCGCGTGCGCGGCGGCGCCTGGATGGACGTGTCCCGCGCCAGCGCAATCGCCTGCGTCGTCGTCCTTGCCTGCGTCGTCGTCCTCGCCTGCGCCAGCGCAGTCGCCCGCGCCCTCGCCCGCGCCAGTGCAATCGCCCTCGCGTCAGGTGGCCGACGGTCTCCTGCGCGGCCCATCGGTCCCGCCGAACTCGAGCAATGTGCTCGCAGGTGCGTTCGCCTGGGAGCGCGACGGGTTCGTCGAGCCGATGGCCTGCGCCTCGGCGGGAGATGGCCGGTTCGTGGTTGCGGACGCCTGCGGGGTGGTGCGAGCGATGTCGGCGGCCGACGGCTCGACACTGTGGAGCGCCGATCGCGGCGGCGGTGGGGCCCTCGTGCGTCCGGTGTCCGTCGCCTGCTACGGCGATGGCGCGGTGCTCGTCTCCGATCCGGCGCGTGGCATCGTGGCGATGCTGTCCGCGGTCGATGGCAGTGACCTGGGTGCATGGCCCGCCGAGGGCGCGCTGCGGCGCGCGTGGGACAGCGCATCGATCGTGCCTGGTGCGATCGCCAGCGCCGCAGGACCTTCCGACGTGCCGCGCGTCGTCGTCGCTGACGCGAACGCGCCGGGCCGTGTGCTGGTGTGCGATGGCGACGCGGTACGGCTGCTGGACGTGCCGTTCGTCGCGTCGGGCGCCGCGATCGCGGCGGACGGGTCGATCGTGCTGTCCGACCGCGACGGTCACCGCG
>VERO01000036.1 GCA_018882625.1 Phycisphaerales bacterium
ATACGGGGAAATCCCGTATATCGGTTTAGCAAACCGACGCCTTCAGCCGCTCGGCCACCTGTCCAGCGCGTCGAAGTCTATCAGCGGACAGGACGCGGTGCCGGGCCTGAGGGTGCGATGACCGACAGCATCCTCGCGGGGTTCGTGGGCTCCCGCCGGTGACTCGGGCACCATGGCGACTCGATGGAGCACGGGAAGTCGGCATCGATGCTCTCGCCCGGGACGCCCGCATGCGCGAGGTGCACCGCAGCGGCCTGCGCGATGTCGAGAAACGGGCGCACCGCGCCGGGCCGCCGCACCACCGCACTCGCGCATCCGCACTCGTCCATGGCCGACGCCACCTCCTCGCCAATCTCGTAGTGGCACGCCCGGGCACAGGGCCCGATGGCCGCCAGCATCTGGGAGGGCACCGCACCGAGCTCGCGCGCCATCGCATCCACCGCGGCGCCGATGACGCCACATGCGATCCCCCTCCATCCGGCGTGGATTGCGGCGACGGCGCCCGATCGCAGGCATGCGACGAGCACTGGGGCGCAGTCTGCGGTCCTGATGGCGCAGGCCATCGACGGATCGGCGGAGATCACGGCATCGGCCTCGGGCGGAGCGGATCCGGACCACCCATGCGCGAGCACTACCGACCGTCCGTGAACCTGCCGTGCCACCCGCAGCGTCCGCATCGGCACCACCTCGGCGCAGGTGCTGGTGTCGTCGGGCCGTCCATGGTGGCAGAAGGCGTGCGCAAATCCAGCCCGCGTCAGGGCAGCAGAGCCGAGCCACCACCGCGCCTGCGTCAGGCCAGCTGCGTTGGCTCCAGTGCTCGACGCGCGTACGGCCGCGGACTGCGTCATGCCACGATCAGGGTGAGCGCAAACTCAGGGGCAATCCTGGGGCGTCGGCACGTCGTTGATCGCCCACCCGAGGCAGCCCAGGATCTTGAGCTCCGTCGGGGACAGGAAGTCGCCGGTTGGGTTGCACGGCGCTCCCGTGATGCCGCTTCGGCTGAAGTACGTGGTGGCCTGCGGCAGCTGCTGGTCGCCCATCAGGTACTGGGTCTGCGGCGGTCCCGCGACCTGCACCAGGAAGGAGCTGAACGCAGTCTGGTTGCTCAGGATCGGGACCTCCAGATCGACGCTGTTCTCGTCGTCGATCAGCGGATCGGCCGGATTCGGATCGCCGTCCACGCCCGTGACGAAGTTGAGGTTCACGAGGCCGTCAGCCATGCCCATGGCCACGAGACGTGGCGTGTAGCCCGGGTACTCCTGGACGAAATCGACGAGCACGCAGAAGTCGCCGCTGAAGGCGCCCCCTGCGATGGCGCGCCACGTCGGACCGATGCCCTCCTGCGTGATCGCGTTCACCGTGCACGACAGCCCGTCGCCAGCGGCCTCCCAGAGGAGGCCGTTCCGGTACGCGAACCGGTTCGCGCTCACGCCGTCCATCGACGTGAAGTCGCCGCCTGCGGCGATCATCACGGCCACTCCGTTGTCGAGCTCGGCGAGCGCGCGGACTGAGCCGTTCGCTCCGGCGCCAAGCGGGGACCATGCGGTGCCATCCCATGAGGCGATCCGGAGTGCGGCGACGCCGCCTGCAGACGTGAAGTCGCCTCCTGCCACCATAGTCGCAGGTACTCCACCGTCGCCGTCGGGATCGAACGAGGTCAGTGCCCAGACCTGGGCATTCATTCCGGGATCGCCCACGGTTCCCAAGCGTGACCACGCGGTCCCGTCCCACTCGGCGATGTTGCTCACGATCACGCTGCTGTCGGCGGTGCTGAAGGTGCCGCCCGCAATGAGAGTCGCGGGGATGGGGCCAGATCCGTCCGGATCGAATGAGTCGAGGGCGGTGACTGTCCCGTTGAGGCCCGCCTGACGTAGTCCGGGCGACGGGACCGCGGGCGGGTTGCCGACTGCGGACCATGCGGTGCCGTTCCACTTGGCGATCCGGTTCGCGACGGTCGGCGCGGGGGCACGCGGCGGATTCACGGTGAGCGTGAATGCGCCACCTGCATACAGCGCCAGACCGCCACCATCGTCATGCACGGTGAGCGCATTCACGGCGTTGTTGAAGCCGGCGCCAACAGCGGACCACGCGGTGCCATTCCACTTGGCGATGCGGTTCGCCGCGACTCCTCCGGCGGAGGAGAAGATGCCTCCGGCGTAGAGCGCCTCGCCAGAGCCGTCATCGAAGACGGCAAGCGCGTGTACGGTCCCGTTGAAGCCGCCTCCGACGGGTTCCCACGCGCTGCCGTTCCAGCGTGCGATCCGCTCGGCCACCACTCCGCTGGCGCTGCGGAAGGAACCCGCCGCGTACAGCATCGGACCGATCGGACCGACAGGGTCAAAGCGCACGAACGCATTCACGGCGCCGGCGAACCCCTCATCGAGGCTCGACCACGTCTCCGCGCCCTCTGCCCACGCAGCGGCTCCGTTGGTTCCCACATTCTGGGTGCGGTACCTCTGGCTGAACGCATCCGTGTAGGTGGTCCGAAGGGCGGGGGCCGGGGGCGGCGTCAGCTGGGCGTCATCCCAGATGCCCGGACCGCCGAACTGCAGCCGCACAGCCCAGCCGAACCGGTTGTTCCCGAACCCTGAGCTTGCCGGCGGCACCGGCAGGAACTGCGACACGAAGTCCTGCTGGTCTTCGAGCGTGCCGAAAGCCTCGTTGACGAGGCTGAACCGCAGCGGGCGCATCACGCCCGGGTTGAGGTCGACGCGGTAGTTGCCGAGCTCGGGATCCGTGTACGGCGTGGCGCCGGCGACCGACGAGTCGAGCGCGGACTGGATGTCTTCGCAGCTGCTCGTGCAGCCCGTCAGCCTGAAGAAGGCGTCGGGCGGCTGCACCATGAATCCGGTGCCAGTGTCGGGAGCCACGTCGGCACTGGCCAGCGACACGCGATCCGCCGAGAACCGGTAGAGGTCCATCACCGACATCTCCTGGCGGAGGTTCGCGCTCGCTGCGCAGGTCCAGCCGAGCGACTGCACGATCTGGCGGATCACGAGATCCTCGAACGAGTACTTCCCGGCGGGGATGCCGTCGCTGGGGTCGAAGTCAAGGTTCTGGAAGATCGCCGCGTTCGTGTTGATGGAGATCTGCGCGTCGTACGAGGTGGACGTGGGCAGCGCGTACTGCCATGCCGCCTTGAGCTGCGGATACGTCCAGTAGATGCGGTCCTCCGATGCGAATCGGGGCCGGTTCGACGACTGGGGTGCCGTGTACATCACGCGCATGCGGGAGTTTGCGACGGGGCCCGCGCCGTACGGCGCCGGGGGTTCAGGGAGGAAGCGCGCATCGTCGGGCGTGCCCTGGGCCGAGCCCGCCCGGATCATGCTGGCGAGCGACGGCGACACGGGCTGGGGCGCCCAGCGCGATGCGGTCACGCCGAGGATGTTCGGGGCTCCGGTCGAACGGAAGGCGATTCCGATGCGCAGCGATACCTGATCAGCGAGGATGCTCTCGAGGTACGCGCGCACGCGCTCCAGCGATGCCTGCGCGGGAATCACGACGCTCGAGGGCGCCTGCAGCAAGGTCAGGATGATGGTTGGGCCTCCGCCAGCGATGCCACCGTCGTGGTCTCCGGCGTCGCCGCCGATGACCGCAACCACCTCATCGCCGAGCTTGGCTTGCTCGATCATGTCAAGCGCGACCGCCATCTCGAGGTCCGACTGGTGCGGGACCTTCCCGGCGATCAGCGGTGTCCAGATCGTGGCGAGCTGTCCCATCTCGCCAGCCCTACGCGGCTCGTCCCACACCACTACGGCGGGGGCGCTGTGCTCGCCCCGGGACGCTGGCCTCTCTTCCGCCGTGGTACCGAGCGGCGGAGCGGACAGCACGAACGCAGCAATCGCGTGAATCATGCTGCTGTTGTACCACGGTGCCCCGCGACGCACGCGTGCAGGCGGCCCACCGACGAGCAGGGATGGGCGCCCGAGCAGGGCGGTCAGGGATCGACGGCGCCGTTGCGTCCGGCCGAGCCGGTCGGATCGAGCACGTCAGCCACGATGTCCCAGCCAAGGTGGTCGAGGATCAGGATCTCCTCGTACGACAGGAAGTCGGGGAGCTCTCCGCGGAACCGCCAGGCCTCTGTGCCCGGGCCGCCGAACTGGTAGGCGTCCGGATCGCGGGTCCAGAAGCTGATGCCGCGCGGGATCGTGGTCGTTCCGGCCGTGGAGGCTTGGCCCATCAGGAAGCGCTCCCACGGGGGGATCGCTCCTGAGGTCTGGGCGAGGAACGCAGCCCTCGAGTTGTTGAAGTTGTTTCCGGTGCCCACTTCGATCTCGTTGTCGAAGAGGTCATCGAAGAATGGCGTCGGTGCCGGATCAGGCGGCAGCAGCCTTCGACCGAAGTTCAGGTGCGATCGCGCTCCCCGGGCCACGAGCCGAGGCATGTGGCCCCTGAAGGAGGGGTTGTAGTCGAGAAGGATCTGCGCGCCAGCATCCGGGTAGACCGTGACCATGTCCACCTCGACCGGAGCGGACGCGTCGAACGTCAGCCCTGCGACGCCTCGCGCCTGCGCCACAGACTCCATGGCGGTGGTGCCGGGCGGCGGTACGGGGGAGAGGCGGAACCCTGTGTTCGCCCCAGGCACGAAGTCCCCAAGGGGCAGGTCGAGTCGCACGCGGCAGACGAACCCGAGATCCTCGAGGTCGCTCACCTGCGGGTAGCTGCCCGACAGGTCGATGTACCCGTCGTTCTCGAGGCCGAGCGTCGCGTAGGTGGGCGTGCCAGCGTTCGCATTGAGCGAGTACGAAAGCCGCCACGTGCTCGACGCGCGCGGCGCAAGTCGGATGTCGAAGGACACTGACGGCGCGGTGACGGTCGCAGTGCTGCAGCGAACCTCGATGCTGCGGCCTTGGGCGAGGCCAGTGAACCGCATGGTCTTGCCGCCATCGGACGGGTCGCTCGAGGAGGATGCCGTGTCGAACTTGCCCGGGCCGTCCGTGAGCAAGGTTGCGGCCACGCCAGCACCGACTGCACGAAGGGTCCCCGTGCCGGTGCTCGGCGCCGCGAGGTTGGTTGCCGGACCCACCGCCGCGGTGCCGTTGAAGTCCCACTGCACGAGCGGCCGGTCTGGCCAGCTGATGACCCGGGGCACCGCACCGTCGGGATACCTCGTACGGAAATCAAGGGGCAGCGCCGGCCACTCCGCATCGTCGTGGCGATTGACCTCATTCAGCACCGTGACGAGCGAGACGTTGGGCATCGGTACCGGCAGTCCGGAGACTCCGTACAGGTTCTCGCGCAGGACAATCTTCTGAGCCTCGACGAAGTCAGGACTGCCCGGAGAGAGACGCGGGCTCACGACGTCCGAGCTCACCAGGTTCGCGATGACGTCAGGATCGAGGCCGAGCCCAATGTCACCCGCGGCCTTCGCGTTCAGGGCAGTGGCAGCCTCAACGAGCCCGAGGTCGAGACCTGGGTTGTAGTCGAGCGGCGGAACCAGAAACTGGTTGGCTGACGAATAGGCGGCTGCGAGAGCCTCGTTGGACGCGCGGGCGGAGCCGTCTTCTGTGTTGATCCACGCCACTGGCCCCGGAGGAACGTTGGGCAAGTTGAAGATCCAGCTTTCCCCGGCCTGGATCACGGTGGATGCCGGTCCTGCAGAGCTGAACCGGAACATGTCCATCATCGTCATGTCGCGCTGGAGGAACTCTACTCCAGAGATCCATCCGAGCTGGATCAGCAGCTCGCGCGCGAAGTAGTCCTGGAAGGAGAAGCGGGTGACCTGGTTGAGCGTGACTCCGTCGCTGGGGTCGTAGTCCCACTGGAAGCCGCTGTTCATCAGGATCGTCCCGTCGAACTGGATGGGCGCCGGTCCCGACGTGGGGACCTCGAAACCAAGTGCCTTGAACTGCGCGCGCGTCAGGTACACGCGGTTTTCCGCAGAGACTGCCGTGCTGACCGAGCTGTAGCGCACGCGGAGCGAGCTTGCGCCAACTGGAAGCCCATCCTTGTCCAGGTAACCCGGGGCACCGGGCTGGTAGTCATCGGGGTCCGACGGCCTGGCCTCGTTCAGCCGTTGCGTGAGTTCGCTCATGCGCACGGCCACCGATCGAAACTGGCTGGCTCCAGGCACATTGGACGCCAGCGCGGTGACCCGCAGCGCGAGACGGAGCGTGACGTCCTGCGGCACGCCGCCAGGGCCGAGCACCGAATTCAGCAGTGTGCGCTCGAAGTACCTCTCTACTTCCGCCACGGCTTCGCGGAGCTGGAACTGCAGGTCAGGCGGGATCGAGCTCGCCGCGAACACGGACACAGTCAGGTCGAAGCCCGGATCGTCAGCGCCGGCGACACCGCCGTCATGGCCTCCGATGCGCGGGACTCCAGCTCGGTACTCGTCCACCACGAAGGTGGGCTCCTCGGTGGCCACAATGCGCTCGGTCTCCTTGGCCACCCTGCGCAGCTGGGGACCGTTGAGCGAACCAGTGCGTGCATCGGCGATGATCGGCATCCAGACGCTGACCTCGGATGGTGCGCCGTCCGCACTGGTCCTCTCCACGAGCACCGCACCCGGCTCCATGGGCTGAATGGCCTGCTCGGCGAGCACGCGGTCCGAGGCGAGCAGCTGCGCTGCGATGGCGATGGAGGTGTATGGCATGTTCGTTCCGTCGAGGTGGGTGTCGAGTCTTCGTGAGTGTGCGCGTGCGTCGTGCCGAATCGGGCGTGGTTCGCCTCAGGGAGTCCCGCCAAGGCACTGGCCCCATGCGGCAAGCACCTCGAGCAGATCCATGCCGTCCACCACGCAGTCATCGTTGATGTCAGCGAGCCGCGGGAACTGCTCGCCGGCGATCGGCGGCTCGGGGGGGCAGGTGGAGAACTGGGGGCTGCCCTCGCGGCCATATCCGAAGGCCGCGAGCACCACGAGGAGATCCTCGCCGCCAACGCGGCCGTCCGGGGTTGGCGTGCCACTCGGATCGAAGGGACCGCCAGCGATGTCCGCTACGCATGGGATCGCGGAGTTGTCGAGCCCGGCGTCAAAGGAGATGTTGTCCATGACGACGAACGCGCCGCGCACCTCGACCCTCCTGATCTCGAGTTCGATGTCGGAACCCAGTGGAGCGCCCACCCGCACGAACACCATGCCCTGGGGGTTGGGGATCTCGGAGCAGAATCCGCCCTGCGGACGCCACTGTCCCCTCACATCCAGGGTCTGCTCGTACACAAGCTCGCCTGCCTCGTTGAAGGCGCTGATGAAGACCAGGTTCTCCCGGAGGTACGGGTAGTTGTTCAGCAGCGGCAGTGGCGGCTCGTAGTCGAAATAGCCGGTGAAGTCGGCGGCGTTGACAAAGAAGCGGACCTCCTTGCAGTCCCGGGCTGCCGTGATCGTGGTGATGCCGGCCTGCGACGGGAAGTCTCCCGTCGCGGAGTCGAAGTTCAGCGCCTGGCCGTAGCCCCGCGCACCGATGGCGGTGGCAAAGCCCCGGGTCGCCGACACCTGGCCGTTGACGAAGTCAGGGCAGGGGCGCTCGCCGTTGCCGCCAAGCCGGTACTGGAATGCGCTCGGCTGCACATTGAAGTAGACGTAGCCGCCGTTGCCCGGCGCCTGCGCGAGACCGACCGTCTCGATGGTCGCGAAGAAGTCGGGGAAGTCGGGGTCGAGCTTGCGCAGCTCCTTGAGCGCCTCGTCGGACACCTTGGCGATCGGAAGCGCACCCTCGACGAGTCCGAAATCCACGCGCTCAAAGGTCTCGGAGAAGAGGGCCGTCTGATCCTCGCACTCGTCGGGGATGAGGTTCACGTTGTCGTCGAAGCTCTCTCCCGAGTCGATGTCGCACTGGTCAGGGGTGCCGTTCCCGTTGCAGTCCGTCGGGCTTGCGCTCCCCGGATCCTGCACCGTCTCGCACTCGTCAGGCACGCCATTGGCGTTGCAGTCGTCGACCAGCCCGTCCACGGCCTGCAGGAAGTCATCGACCTCGTCATCGTTGCAGTCCACGACCGGGAACACGCTGCAGCGGAACTTCGCGAAGTCGAACTTGATCTGGGAGATCGATCGCGCGTTGTTCGCGCCACCCGACTGGTCCGTGTCCAGTTGCTGCTCCACCTCGACGTTGCCCGCAATGACCATCGGCGACGAGTCAGTCGAGGTGCGCTCCTCGTCCGTCTCGTCCTCGCACGCCTCCTCGGCAGTGGGGCGCGCGCAGCTCACGACATTGAACCCCGTGCCGCGGCGGTACCGGACGTCGGTGCCGTCGCCGTCGACCTCGGTGCACGCGAAGTCAAACGCGATGCCCGCCTCCTCGGTCGGGACATCGGGGTTGTTGCCCGAGAGCGCGCGCCACGTGACGTTCGGATTGGAGTATCCGGGCAGCCTCGTCTGGTTCCCGTACGACATCACGGTCTTGAAGCCCTCTGCCCCGGCGCCGCCGCCGCCTTCAGTGCGGTATCCGAAGGAATCCGGGAAGAGCGCATTGCGGGAGGGCGAGCCATCGTTGTGGTTGTGCTGGCATCCCATGTTGTGGCCCAGCTCATGGGCGAACACGAGGTCATCAATGGTCGTGTAGTCGAGCAGCGAGTAGGGGCTCTCCTGGAACTCCTGCAGCGTCGAGACGGAAGGATCCACCGGAGTGCCCCAGGTGCCCACCGATCCCGGGTCCGTCGGGTCGTTGAGGAAGGGCGTGGACGGATTGGGCATCTTCGTGAGGTCGACGATCGGGTATGGGTTGCCCACGCCGGTGAGCGGCACCGGCCCGTAGAGCGGTCCAAGCGGGAAGTAGGCGCCCTGCGACGGGTCATTGATGTCGTTCATCACGCTCGCGAGTCCCACGAAGCCCGAGTCCGATCCGTAGCCGAGCCCCACGAGGCAGACCGCATCGGCACCGAGCGCATCGCGCCACACCGGGACATAGTCCATGTAGCCGTCAGCTGGATTCGAGACTCGGGACAGGTCGATCGCGAGGCCGGTTCCGTTGTAGGGGGACTCCTGTCCGAAGAATCCGTCCGCCACCAAGGCCGCGACCAGCCGGACGCGCGGAAGGCAGGTGTCCTGCTCGGCGGGAGACACCGCTGGGAGCGTGATGTGCACGGTCCGCTTGAGCGGATCGGACTCGTCGTCCTTGCAGGTGCCGGCCATGCCGGTCGGCGGCCCGGGGTTCGGGGCGGCCTGCGAGAAGTGGCAGTCCGGACCCGTGCCGTTCGGGAACCCGCCCTCGGAGTAGCCGCACACGGGATTGAGCGGCTGGCTGCCTGGCTCGTTGGCCGCCTGTCCGTCGAAATCAACAACTGGCTGCTCGGTCGATCGGCGCATCGCCAGGTTGGTCTGTGACACGGCGAGCTGCGCGAGCGTGCGGATGTCTCGTCCCTGCTCGGCGGCCAGCTCTGCGGCGTCCTGCGTG
Organism: Phycisphaerales bacterium; assembly: GCA_018882625.1. GTDB lineage: Bacteria > Planctomycetota > Phycisphaerae > Phycisphaerales > SM1A02 > ZLKRG44. The sequence continues at coordinate 9,330 of VERO01000036.1, forward strand.
AAGACGAAGAGCACGTCGATCAGGATCCCGCTGTCCTTGCGCAAGCCGATCGGCACCTGGAACGGCAGCACCTCCGGCGGACAAGGGCTCACGCCCGTGCCACCCGCCACACCGCCCTGCGCCGCGCCATTCGCGCCAGCGTCCAGGTCGGCCAGGTCCACCCGGCCGACTCCGCACTCGCGGTCGCCATGGCTGACCATCCTCTCGAGGCGGTAGGCGCCGTTGCGGCCGGGCATGAGCTTGTACGCGCGTCCATCAACGCGCTGCAGGTATCCGGCAAGGTGCACGCCGCGCTGCACAATGATGCCGTAGGTGCTCTCGCGTCCACCGCTGGCGAGGTAGGTCTCCGATGCGTCAGCATCCGTGAAGCCCTTGGTCTCCACGGTGTAGCGGATCACGTCGCCATCGGGAGTCGGAAGCGAGAGCGGATCCCCGACACGCAGGCTCCTCACGCCGCGCCGGGTGAGCACGGGCAATCCGTCCTCGAACTCGGAGCCAGGAGTGCCTGTCACCGGTGAAGGCCCGAGCGCGGGGAGCGAAAGCATCGGGCTCGGCCTGCTGCGGCTCTGAGCGGGTTGACGCATCGCCGCCGCGTCAGCCCGCAGCGTCGCGGCGTCAGCCCGCGCGGTCTTGACCGCGTCGGCAACCGCCTTGGGCGTGCCCAACGTGGCGATCGAGAGGCTTGTGAGCGCAAGACACGCGACGGAGAGGGCTGGGATGCGAGACATGGTCATGGCAGTTCCGGGTGGGTGTCGGTAGAGGCGATGCCGCTGAGGCCAGCGAGGCACGGGACACGCGATGAGCGCAGGCGGACACGCGATGCAGGAGCATCGACATCCGCTGCAGCACTGACGATCTGGTAGGAATTCGGGGCGGGGCGGAACATATGGCCATCCTTGCGCTGTGACACCGAGAGGAGAGGGATCTTGACCGGAGGTTCCGGGATCCTGTCCTCGATGGCAGAGTGGGTTGGCCCCGCGACGCCCCGCAGGGATGCTTGCACCCTATCGCGTGAGGGGTGAGAGTCAAATGGCTGGGCGAAGTTTGAAGGCGATCGGTCCATCAGAAGCTCATGCCATCGGGGCCGCCATTCACGGTCCGCACGGTGGTGGGATCGGGATCAGCGGGTTGTTGAAGTCGATCAGGATGCGGTCGTACCAGATCTCGACCTGGCCTGATGATCCGAGGGGATAGGCGATCACGCGCGCGGCGATCGATTGAGTGCCGTTGATGTTGGCGAGGAAGTCCTGCGATTCGCTGCACGGTCCCAGTCCGAACACCAGCGGCGCGTCCACGTCCGCCATCGGCTGCGCGCCGATCCACGTCCAACGGTTGAAGCGCGCGTTGTAGAGGAACACGCTGACGATCACCGTGCCGCTTGAGGCCGGCCGGCCAGCGACCTGCACGTTCACCGACAGGAGCTCCTGAGGGTTCGACAGCTGTGTCGGGCGTACCACCTGCAGGTCCAGGATCCTGCTGACCGGGGGGTAGTACACGGGCGGCCCAAGCCCCGACGCGGACTGCCCTCTGCCGGGACGCGCTGTGCGCGCGCGCAGGAACTTGCGGTCCAGCTCGCGGATGCTGAAGGTGTTCCCTGAGATTCCAGTGCCGCAGATGATCTTGTAGGTGCAGTCGTTGCCGCCGAACAGGTTCTCGTCGCCGATGGTGCCGGACACGATGGAGACGCCGATCCGCCTCATGTTCGGGAACCCGCCGATGCTGGCGTCGCCCGGACCGATCAGGGTGTCACCGACCCACGCGGGATCCGGGGTTCCGGGGAGACCTGGGGTGCCGCACTGCGGGTAGATGCTGGACTGCGCGAGGAGCAGTGCCCGGATGTTCTGCGGACTGAGCGGGAGCCCCTCGTATATCTGCTTCGAGAATGCCTGCACGAGCGCTGCGACACCGGCGATCTGCGCGGCACCAGCGCTGGTGCCGCCGAAGCGGGCCGTGTAGGTGCGCAGGAGATTGGTCTGGCAGGGGTCGCTGACGCTGGCGATCTCGCCGCAGAAGAGGTCGCCGTATCCGAGGGTGCACACTCCGGAGCCCCATCCGGCGACCGTCACGAGTCCTGCCCCGGACGTGTCGAAGTTGCTGATGCCGGTCCGGCAGTAGTTCAGGCCAGCTCCGATGACTGCCGGCTCGGACGCCTCAAAGCCTGGGTTGCATCCTCCGACCGTGATGGAGTTCGCGGCGGCAAGTGCACCGATCTCGTCCTCCGGCTCAAGCACGGGCTGCGCTGCGTTGCCCGCTGGCACGACGTAGGTGACACCCGCGTCGATGCCGACGTTCATGACCTGTGCGCGCGAGGGGGACGTCCAGATCGGCTGCCCGCTCTCCTGGATCGGTGCGAGGATGACATTGCCGGGCTCCGGATCCGTTGCGGTCGGAGTGGAGAGCTGCGACGTGGCGTTCGTGAGTGCCGTCAGGAGCCGGCCCTGCGCCTCGACCGACTCGGTGGGATAGAAGCGAATCGTCGCCTCCGGCGCGATGCCGCTGACGCCGAACTCGTTCACGTTTGCCGCGAGGACACCGAGCACCGCCGTGCCGTGCTGGGGCGCCGTGTAGAACGATCCGGAGAAGGTTGGCGGAGGCACCGTCTGGTCGCAGATGATCAGCGGCGTCTGGCCAGGCTCGACGAGGATCTTGGTGCCGCCGCTGCCGTCCGGATTCACCGCGAGGTCCTCATGATCCACAAGCGCTGAAGGCTCGACCACACCAATGGTGATGGTGCGGCCGTTGAAGAACGGGCCGCCTCCCGGGAACTGATTCTGCAGGAAGGCGAAGGCGTTCAGGTCAAGGCCTCCTCCCCGGTACCGCGTCACGTCGGCAAACTGCTCGAAGGGACCGAGGTCCGGCGGAGGTGGGTTCGGGCCGCCATACGGATCTGGAGCACGCCGCGCCGTGGTGTAGAGCGCCAGCGGCGCGCTGCCTGGCGCGGCGAATGGCGGCTGGGGGATCTCCAGCATCTGCTGGTCGAACAGCGGCGACGTGGACTGGGGGTTCGGGTTGAACGGGTTGCCCGTGGGCTTGCCTCCCGGGAAGTTGTATCCCGAGGTGCGGAAGCACTCCTCGATGCCCATCGCCAGCGCTGCGCACTCCTCATCCCACGCGATGGTGCAGCAGGTCACGTCGGCGAAGCACGTGTTGCGGCAGCACTCCGCCTCGACGCAACCGACTCCTGCCCGGGGCACGAAGCAGCTTCCGCCGAAGACCACGGCCTCCTCGTAGAAGATGGGTAGGGGGTCGGGCTGCAGGCACGTGTCGTACCCGCCGCCACCGAACGCGCTGGGCGTGCACAGCAGGTTGGCGAGTGCGGCGCACACCTCGTCCCAGCGGCCGCCCTCGTCCGCGGGCGTCGTGCAGATCGGCCGCACTCCGCCCACGAGCTCGCAGCAGACCGAGTCGCCACAGAACGGTCCGGGGTTCTCAACCCTGCAGTCCTGCCCGCAGGGAGGACCGCAGCCGTCGCATCCGCCACCGCCGCCAGCGAGCCCGGTCTTGCGCTCGATCTCAACCCACTGCACTTCCGGGAGCGCAAGAAGCTGCTGGGCCGCCGACACCAGCGAGTGCTCGCCGATGCCCTCCACAATCATCATCGCGCGCAGGTCAGGCTGCACCCGGCCGCTGCGCTCGAAGGCTCGCCTGAGAAGCCCGTCAATCACGTCAGTGTCGAGGTCGATGGCCTGTCTCACCGTCGCGCCGTAGCGCGCCAGAGTCGCATTCGTGAAGGACAGGTCCGTTGGCCCGTCGCTGTGGAGTGCGGATCCGAGGCGACGCGACGCGCGCACGCCGAGGCCATCCGCAAACTTCACGATGAGACGTCCGGTGTGCTCGAGAGTTCCCTTCGTGGGGTGCACAGGGATGCGCAGCCGCGAGGGGTCCTTGAGAGCTGACGTGCGCGGCGCCAGGGCATCCGAGGGTGAACGCGATGGGACGATCTGCTCGGGCTCCTTGACGCGCTGCGTGACCTCCGCGGAGGCGCCCTTGCCCTTGTCCATGATGCTGCGTCCCATGGCCTCCTGTTCGGACACGGCCACCGAGAGGACCGCGGCAGACAGGGCGGCAAGGACAGCACGAACTAGGGGCCGTGATGGCATGACAGACACTCCAACTCTTTTCGTGGGCGCAGAACGTCTCGGTTTCGGGCCCAGTAGGGAGCCCTGATCCGGGTGTCCGAGTCTATACGAATGCACCGGCAGCGCGGCTGCAGGATTTTCGGACGTGGCGAGCTTGGGCCGGAACCTTGCGGTCGCCCCGGTCCTCCTACTTGCTCGTGGCGGCGCGCAGCACCCGGTGCCCGATGTCGGTGCGGAAGAAGGCTCCGGGGAACCGGATGCACGAGGCGGCCCGGTTGGCCGCGGACTGTGCGGCCGCAAGGTCTGCCGCGAGCCCGACCACCGTGACGACCCGGCCTCCATGCGTCACGATCTGCCCATCATCGGATCGGCGAGTGCCTGCATGGAAGATCACGATCTCCTCGCCGGGACCCGCTGCACGCTGCGCCTTGTCGAGACCGTCGATCGGGAGCCCGCTGGTCACTGGTCCCGGATACCCGCCTGAGCACACCACGACGCCACACGCCACGCGGGGGTCGAATCCGATCTCCGCGCCGTCGAGCGTGCCGGCGGCAGTGCGCCACAGGATCTCTACGAGGTCGCCCCGGAGCCGGGCCATCAGCGGCTGGGTCTCGGGGTCTCCGAAGCGGGTGTTGAACTCAAGCACCTTCGGTCCCGAAGGCGTGAGCATCAGCCCCGCG
>VERO01000283.1 GCA_018882625.1 Phycisphaerales bacterium
GCTCTACCGCGAGATTCGCTTCTCCGTCGGGGATCCCGCGGCGCTGGTGATGCTGCCGGACGAGCGCCTGCTCATCATCCGCGACATCGAGATGGAGCGCGCCCGCCGGCATGCGCGCGCGGACCGGGTCGCCTGCCCTGCTGACTTCGCCCCCGAGGGTGGCCTCTCCGGTGACCGCGAGACGGCCACCGCGCAGTCAGTTGCCGAGTGCGTGCGGCGCAGCGGACTGCGCCGAGCCGTGCTCGACCGCAGCACGCCCGCGATCTACTGGCACGAGCTGGCGCATGCAGGGATCTCCGTCGAGTGCGACCCTTCGATGGGCGTCGTGGAGCGGCGCGCCAAGGATGCGCAGGAGATCGGCTGGCTGCGCCAGGCGCAGGCGCAGACCGAGGCCGCCATGCGCATGGCCTGCGAGCTGGTGGCTCGGGCGGGCGCCGCGTCCGACGGCACGCTGATGCACGACGGTGCGCCGCTCACGAGCGAGCGCGTGCGCGCGGCGATCGACGGATTCCTGCTCGAGCGCGGATACGCCAACCCAGAGTCGATCGTTGCCGGTGGCCCCGTCGGGGCCGACTGCCACGACCATGGCCACGGCGCGCTGCGCACCGGCGAGCCGGTGATCATCGACATCTTCCCGCTCTCGCGCGCCACGCTCTACAACGGCGACTGCACGCGCACCGTCGTGCACGGCGCTCCGCACCCGGAAGTGATCCGCATGCATGCCGCGGTGGTGGCTGCGAAGGCTGCGGCGATCGCGGCCGTGCGCGCGGGCATCACAGGCGAGGCCGTGCATGCGGCCACATCGCAGGTGATGCGCGACCGCGGGTACGCGATGGGGCTCATGCCCTCGGACGCGCCAGAGTCATGGTGCGGCATGACGCACGGCACGGGGCACGGCATCGGTCTCGATGTGCACGAACCCCCGCTGCTTGCCCATGGCGGGCCGGAGCTCGTGGTGGGCGACGTGCTCACCGTGGAGCCTGGGCTCTACTCGCGCGCGCACGGCGGCATCCGCATCGAGGACATGGTCGTGGTCACCGCGACCGGCTGCGACAACCTCAACGCGCTGCCCGAAGGCCTCGACTGGCGGTAGGCCTCACGCTCGTGAGCCGGCGGTACTTCACGCGGGTCGGGGTGACCTCGGCGCCGAGCCGGCGCTTGCGGTCCTCCTCGTACTCGCTGAAGTTGCCCTGGAAGAACGCGACCTTGCTGTCGCCCTCGAAGGCCAGGATGTGCGTGCAGACTCGGTCGAGGAACCACCGGTCGTGGCTGATCACGAGCGCGGTGCCGCCGTAGTTGGAGATCGCATCCTCGAGCGCACGCATCGTGTTCACGTCGAGGTCGTTGGTGGGCTCGTCAAAGAGCATCACGTTCGAGCCCTGGCGGAGCATGCGCGCCAGGTGCACGCGGTTGCGCTCCCCGCCGGAGAGGTTGTCGACCACCTTCTGCTGTTCGGCGCCGGAGAAGCCAAAGCGCGCGGTGTACGCGCGGCTGTTCACCGTCACCACGCCGAGCTTGATCTCCTCGTCGCCGCCCGAGATCGCCTCCCAGATCGACTTGCCCTTGGGGATCGAGTCGCGCAGCTGCTCCACGTATCCGAGCACCACGGTCTCGCCCACGGTGAGGGTGCCCGAGTCGGGCTTCTCTGATCCGTTGATCATCCTGAAGAGCGTGGTCTTGCCGGCGCCGTTTGGGCCGATGATGCCGACCACCGCACCGGGCGGGATCTCGAAGTTCACGTCATCGAGCAGCAGCTTGTCGCCGTAGCTCTTGCTGACGCCCTGCGCGCGCACGACCACATTGCCCAGCCGCGGGCCCGGTGGGATGAAGATCTCGATGTCCTTGGCGATGCGCCGCGATTCGGCCTCGGAGAGCAGCTTCTCGTAGTTCGCCACGCGCGCCTTGCTCTTGGACTGGCGGCCCTTGGGGTTCTGGCGGATCCACTCAAGCTCCCGGTCGAGCGTCTGCTGGCGCACCGAGGCCTGCTTCTCCTCCAGCTCGAGGCGCTTCTTCTTCTGCTCGAGCCAGCCGGTGTAGTTGCCCTTGTACGCGAGCCCCTGCCCACGGTCGAGCTCGAGGATCCAGCCCGCGACGTTGTCGAGGAAGTAGCGGTCGTGCGTCACCGCGATCACGGTGCCCTCGTAATGCGCGAGGTGCTGCTCGAGCCATCCGACGCTTTCGGCATCGAGGTGGTTCGTGGGCTCGTCGAGCAGCAGGATCGCCGGCTTCTGCAGCAGCAGCCGGCACATGGCCACGCGGCGTCGCTCACCACCCGACACGGTGTTGAGCGGCTGGTCCGGCGGCGGGCACCGCAGCGCCTCCATCGCCATCTCGAGCTGGTTGTCGATCGTCCACGCGTCGCGGCGGTCAAGCTCCTCCTGGATCTCCGCCTGCTTGTTGAGCAGCTTCTCCATCTGCTCTGGGGTGAGGTCGCCGCCAAGCCTGTCGCTGACTTCCTCGAACTGCCGGATGAGGTCGAAGGTCTCCTGCGCGCCCTCGCGGACCACCTCGATCACGGTGCGCGTCTCGTGCGCGAGCGGCTCCTGCTCGAGATAGCCGATCGGGTACCCGTTGGAGCGCTCGATCTTGCCCTCGAATTCGGTGTCCTGTCCCGCGATGATGCGCATCAGCGTCGACTTGCCTGAACCGTTGAGGCCCAGCACGCCGATCTTCGCACCGTAGTAGAAGCTCAGCGAGATGTCCTTGAGGATCTGCTTCTTGTCGACCGTCTTCGAGACGCCCAGCATCGAGAAGATGATGCGCGTCGTATCGTTCTTCGGTGCAGGTGCTGCCATGAGAGCAGTGATTCTAGGCAGCGCCGGCGGGTGCCCCTTCGGCCGCCGGATAGTCCGTGTAGCCCTCGACGCCACCTGAGTACACCGTCGCCTCGTTCGCCTTGGCGAGCGGGATGTTGCGGCGGATGCGCTCGGGAAGGTCTGGGTTGGCGATGAAGGGACGCCCGAACACCGCGAAGTCGCAGAGGCCTGCGGCAATGTGCTCCTCAGCGCGCTCGCCGGTGTATCCGCCAGAGAGCATCAGTGCGCCGCGGAAGATGGTGCGCACCTCGCGCACGAATGACTCATCGAAGCTCGGCAGCCCGTGCGCCCATGCGTAGTTCACGAGATCCACGTACGACACGCTCTCCGCGCCGAGCGCACGGATCGCGTGCAGGTACTGCTCGCGCCAGTCGGGGAAGCCCTCGTGGTT
>VERO01000284.1 GCA_018882625.1 Phycisphaerales bacterium
CGACTACACCGACGTCGACGTGTGGGTGAACCGCCGCTACGTGCAGCACGTCAAGAGCATCCCTGCTGGCGCGACGATCGACCTGGAGATCGAGAAGTTCCGCGACCAGTGGGGCCAGTGCCCGCAGCCCGGCGGATTCTGGCGCACCCGCGCGCCGACGCCGCTCGTGCTCGTGCAGATCCAGACCGACGAGAAGAGCCCGCTCGTGGGGCTCGTCACCGTGGTGCCAGAGGCTGCGCGCTACTGAACGCTCACGCTGCGCGGGCCTACGCTCGAACCGCGCATCACGGCCCGCGCTCACAGCCCCAGGCGCTTGCGCTTCTCCTCGAACTCCGCCATCTCGCGCTTGTTCTGCGTGGCGATCGGGCCTCCCGACCGGATCGCCTCGATCTCGAGCCGCGTGAGGTGCATCGCGCCCATGCGGTAGTCCTCGAACGCCTCGCACGCGATCGGCACCACCGGCCTGATCAGCTCGTACATCGCGCGCGAGTAGTCCTGGATCTCCTGCTGCGCGTGCGGGTCCATGCGCAGCGACAGGAAGTGGAAGAGGTTGTGCAGGTCGCACTTCCAGTACCACTCGGTGTAGACGCTCACGGGCAGCGCCGCGCGCGCGAGCTCGCGCGCGAGCCCGCGCTCGGTCAGCGCCACATAGTCCTTGTAGTGCGACTCGGCCTGCTCGAGCAGCTTCAGGAAGTCCTCGGCGGTGCCTGCATCCACGGGCTCGTCGCCGCCCTGGCGGTTCGTGGAGCTCTGCTTGCGGATCGAGTCCACCGAAGGCCGGTAGAAGCGGTCCGGCATGATCGAGTAGCGCGCGCTGTACTCGTTGACGTTCGCGGTGCGGTGGCGGATCCACTGCCGCGCAATGAAGATCGGCATCGCGATGTGGAACTTGAGCTCCACCATCTCGAAGGGCGTCGTGTGGCGGTGCCGCAGCAGGTAGCGCACCAGCCCGCGGTCCTCGCTGACCTGCTTGGTGCCCTGCCCGTACGACACGCGCGCAGCCTGCACGATGGCGAAGTCGCCGGTCTTGCCCTGCGGCACCAGGCGCGGCATCGCATCCACAAGCGCCACGAATCCATGCTCGTGCACGCGCTTCTCGAGCCGCAGCGCCCCGCCCATCACGTCCACGAACGGGGTCTCGGGCATCACGCGCACGATGCCGTCGGCGCCCGGCGTCGCCGCAGCGCGCGGCTCCGCGACAGGCGATCCGTCAGGCGAACCGCCGCCAGCCGCTGGTGCGCTCACCGACGCGAACGGCGCAATCGGCGCGCCTTGCACGCCCGCACCCGAGGATGAACTGCCATGGCCCGCAGGGCCCATCGCCGAGGATGCACTCATGGTGCAGAGTGTGCCACGAAGCCCGCGTCCGCGCGTGCCTGGACCCAGCCATTCACAAGTTCCAGCGTGCCCACCGAACTCGGCTTGCCGCCCCCCGACAGCTTGGGGGGACCCTCTCCAGCAGGGTCAACCGATACCGCAATGGTCGCAAGTGCCTTCTCGACAGATGTTTGCACACAATCCTGCGGTGCCGCCACAGGCCAACCCGACCCCTCCGCCGCCCCAGCGGACGTGCAGCACGCACGACCCGCTGCCCAAGCCCCAAGCGCCTCGGCCGAGGGCGGCCATGCCCGCTCATCATGCGCGTAGCAGAGCAGCCCCCACGCCGCCACGCGCAGCGCCGCGTCCACCTGCAGCGCCCGCGCGCGCGACTCGCGCACGACCCAATAGCCGCCCACGAGCGAGATCGCCGCGAGGACCGCGAAGAACCCCATGAATGCGCGCCGGCGCACCGCCGCGAGCGCAGGACCGGGCGGCGGTGCCGCGCTCACATCCGCATCTCCTCGAAGATCAGCCGCTTCTTCACGCGCATCGGGTCAGGCTCCGGCACCGCCGACAGCAGCGCCTGCGTGTACGGGTGCTTGGGCGACCCGATCACCTCGTCGCGGGATCCCTCTTCCACGATCTTGCCGTTCCACATCACCGCGATGCGGTCGCAGATGTGGTGGATCACGGCCATGTCATGGCTGATGAAGAGGTAGGAGAGGCCGAACTCGTCCTGCAGGTCTGCGAGCAGGTTCAGGATCTGGCTCTGGATGGACACGTCAAGCGCGCTCGTCGGCTCGTCGCACACGATGAGCCTGGGCTCGAGCGCGAGCGCGCGCGCGATGCCGATGCGCTGCTTCTGGCCTCCGCTGAACTCGTGGGGGTAGCGGTCCGCAGCGCCGGCCCACAGGCCGCAGCGCTCGAGCAGCCGCTCCACGCGGTGGCGCAGCTCATCGCCGCGCGCGATGCCGTGCACCTCCATCGGCTCGCCGACGATGCGCGACACGCGCATGCGGGGATTCAGCGATCCGCCCGGATCCTGGAAGATGATCTGCATCTCGCGGCGCATGCGGCGCAGGCTCGTGCCCGCGAGGCGGAAGACGTCGCGCCCATCGAAGTTCACCTCGCCGCCTGTGGCTGGCACGAGCCTCAGGATCGCCCGCCCGACCGTCGTCTTGCCGCAGCCCGACTCGCCGACGAGGCCGAGCGTCTCGCCCTTGGCGATGTGGAAGCTCACCCCATCGACCGCGCGCTTGTGGTCCACGATGCGCTGCAGAATGCCTCGGCGCACCGGGAAGTGCACCTTCAGGTCACGCACATCGAGCAGCGGCTTCGTGGGCGTACCGCTGCGCGCGTCGGTGGAGTGCTGTGCGGTCATCGCAGCGGAACCTCGACATCACGGTACCCGCCCTGCGGCAGCGCCACCGTGAGCACGAGGGCTGGCCTCATCGTGCGCTGCGTGGGGTTCACGAGCCTCCGGACTCGCACATAGAACTCCTCGAGGTTCCCGACGGACTGACCCTCCACCGCGACGATGACCGCCCCCTCGGGGAGCACTCCCGCCGCGGCGCTGCCCTCAGCCACATCCTCAAGCAGCACCCCCCGCACATAGGGCACGTTCGCCGCAGCGCACGACTCCTTGGATGCCGTCGCCATCTTCGACATGCCCAGCTCCCTCAGCAGCAGCGCGAACTCGCCTGCATCGGACTCAGGGGCGCGCCGCACGAGCGCGACCTCGATCTCGGGGGTCTCGCCGCGCGACTCTGCGGGGATCGGCCGCCAGATGTCGAATCGCACCACCTGCCCTGGCCTGCGGGTGCCGATCAGCGCCGGCACGCGCGAGCTGTCCGTGATCTTCGTGCCGTCGATCGACGTGAT
>VERO01000285.1 GCA_018882625.1 Phycisphaerales bacterium
GTGCACGTCGTCGATGCGGTGCCCGCCTCGGAGGTCCTCTCGGTCAACACGCCCCAGCAGCTCGCGGAGGTCGAGTCGATCCTCCGCGCGCGCATCGCCACCCTGGAGACCGCACGATGAGCGCCGCAGACAGGGAAAGCCTGAAGATCTTCGCCGGCACCGCCGGACGCGACCTCGCGCAGCGCATGTGCGACCATCTCGAGCTCCCGATGGGGCTCGCGCAGACCACGCTCTTCCCCGACGGGGAGATCATGGTCAAGCTCGACGAGGACGTGCGCGGGCGCGACTGCTTCGTGGTGCAGTCGACCAGCGAGCCCGTCAACTCCAACCTGGTCGAGCTGCTGGTGTGGATCGACTGCCTGCGCCGCGCCAGCGCGCGCCGCATCACGGCGGTGATGCCCTACTTCGGCTACGCGCGGCAGGACCGCAAGGACGAGGGACGTGTGCCGATCACCGCGAAGCTCGTCGCCAACCTGATCACCACAGCAGGCGCCGACCGCGTGCTCTGCATGGACCTGCACGCGGCGCAGATCCAGGGATTCTTCGACATCCCGGTGGATCACCTCACCGCAGGCCCCGTCATCTCCGAGCACTTCCAGGCGATCCGTGGCGAGCTCGGCGAGCTCACCATCGTGTCGCCTGACGTGGGCAACGTGAAGGTCGCCAACATGTACGCGAACCTGCTCGGCGCGGACCTGGCGATCATCGACAAGCGGCGCCAGTCCGGTACGAAGGTCGCCGTCAAGAACCTCATCGGTTCCGTCGAGGGCACCACGGTGCTGATGTTCGACGACATGATCTCGACCGCGGGCACGGTCTGCGAGGCCGCACGCGTGGTGATGGACCATGGCGCGCGCACCGTGCACGTGGCGTGCACCCACGGACTGCTCGTGGGGCTCGCCGTCGAGCGGCTCCTCGAGAGCCCGATCCGCAGCGTCGTCACATGCGACACGATTCCCGCGAGCCCGCGCATCGCGCCGCTCGCGCCCAAGCACGTCACGCTCTCGGTGGCGTCGCTCCTGGGCGAGGCGATCCACTGCATCCACCATGACCGTTCCGTCTCGGCGCTCTTCCGCACAGGACTGGGCGTGAAGCGCTGAGGCCACCAGACCCCAACCCAAGAACCCAACTCACACAGAGGAGACCCCACCATGGCAAAGAACGTTCCCGTCATCGAGGCCGAGCCGCGCGACCGCATCGGCACCCGCTACTCCAAGCGCCTGCGCCAGGCCGGCCGGCTGCCCGCGGTCATCTACGGGCACGGCACGCAGCCGACATCCGTCAGCCTCGACGCCAAGTCGATCATCTCGGCCGTCAAGCACGGCACGCACGTGATCGAGCTGCGCGTCGGCGGGTCGTCGGAGACCTGCCTCGTCAAGGAGCTGCAGTACGGCTGGATGGGCGACGACGTGATCCATGTCGACCTCACCCGCGTGAACCTCGAGGAGACGGTGCGCGTCTCGGTGGCGCTCACCTTCATCGGCCAGCCCGAGGCCTCGAAGCGCCCAGGCGCAGTGCTCACGCACGACGTGCAGCAGCTCGAGGTCGAGTGCAAGGTGCGTGACATCCCCGAGGGCATCCGCATCGACATGAGCCAGATGGAAGGCGACGTGATGACGGTGGCGCAGGTCAAGATGCCCGCAGGCGTCATTGCGGTCACCGATCCGCACTACGCGGTGGTCCGCGTGGTCACTGTCACCGAGGAGGCCGAGGGCGAGGCTGCAGCCACCACTGCCGCTGCGGAGCCCGAGGTCCTCACGGCCAAGAAGGAGGCTGGCGCCGAGGGCGCGGCCGCGGAGAAGAAGTGACCGACCGAGTCCGCACAACCGCACCCGATGCGATCGCGGACCGCCCGTGCGGTCCTCGGGAGGCATGCGCATGAAGCTGCTGGTCGGCCTGGGCAACCCCGGACCCGAGTACGCGCGCACCCGGCACAATGTCGGGTTCGAGGCGATCGACCGCCTCGCGCGGCGGTGCGCGGATCCTGCTGCAGGCGCAGCGCGCAGCAGGTTCTCCGGACTGCTGCTCGAGGCGACTGTCGGTGGCGAGCGCGCGCTGCTGCTCAAGCCGCTCACCTACATGAACCGCTCGGGTCAGGCCGTGTCGGAGGCCGTGCGCTTCCACAAGCTCGATCCCGCGCAGGACGTGCTGGTGATCACCGACGACCTCGACCTCCCGTGCGGCCACATCAGGCTCCGCGGCGAGGGCGGCGCTGGCGGCCACAATGGGCTCGCGGACATTGCGGAGAAGCTCGGCGGCGCCTCATGGCCGAGGCTCCGCATCGGCATCGACCGGATTCCCGGCATTCCGCAGGTCGACTATGTGCTCGGGAAGCCCACGCCCGAGCAGCAGACGCTCATGGATGCGGGCATCGAGCAGGCCGTGGCCTGCGCGGAGTCGTGGTGCCGCGACGGTCTGGCGACCGCCATGAACCGCTTCAACACGAAGGTGCGGCCCGGCGACCCAGTCCGGGAGCCCGCCAGGAATCCCCTACCGCGGCCCGAGGATGCGACAGGCCCCTCACCACGATGACACGCGGCACGTGCCGCCCATTCACACTGACCCCATTCGAAGACCATTCACACAGGAGTGACACTCACCATGACTGCTACCACCACCACCGTTCGCCAGTACGAGTCCATGTTCCTCTTCCCGCAGTCCGTCACTGCGGACCTCGCCGCCGCATCGAGCCACATCACCGACGCGATCACGCGCCACGGCGGCACGATCGTCAGCATGACCAAGTGGGACGAGCGCCGGCTCGCCTACGACATCCGCGGCAACAAGCGCGGCGTCTACTTCCTCTGCTTCTTCACGGCGGACGCGCAGTCGATCCCCGCGATGGAGCGCGACTTCAACCTCTCGGAAAAGCTGCTGCGCTTCCTCATCATGCGCGCCGATCACCTGACGGTGGAGCAGATGCAGGATGCCGAGGGCCAGGCCAAGCTCGCCATGGAGGCGAAGCTGCGCCGCGCGCCAGAGGGTGCCGAGGGCGGCGAGGGCATCGAGGCGCCGTCCATGTCGATGATGACGGAGGAGTGAGCGCCGACGCCCGCTGCGGGATGCGCCCATCGCGGGCGGTCCCCTGAGCCGGAGGGCGGTCGCCGCCGGCGACGTCCGCCCCCAAGGACACCAGAAGCGCCCGGTCGGCCCCGATGCCGCCGGGCGCTGTCCTGTGT